>JBJFHS010000061.1:0-4967 GCA_051893885.1 Eubacteriales bacterium | reverse complement strand
CTTCGGGATAATATTGTTCCAAGCGACACTGCGAAATCCGACAAATACGGAAAGGCGATATTTCCAACTTCCGGCAGGACTCTGACCCCGGGAATGTATCTGGTTACGGCAAAACGCCATACTCAGAACGGATATTATTACGATTTTGCTCCTTTTCTTGTGATAATTACGGGAGCTTCAGCTGTCGAAGTAAACGCCAAATTCGATTCCGAACCCGTGCCGCCCGAACCCGTGACGGTTACGCGGAAGGTCTTAAAGGTCTGGGACGACGACGGTCATAAGGCAGAGCGGCCGAAAAGCATAACGGTAAAGCTGCTGAAAAACGGTGTTGTGTACGATACTGTCGTTCTGAGCGCAAAAAATAACTGGCGGTACACATGGAACGGACTGAGCAGCGGAAGCAGATGGACTGTAGTTGAAGATGAAAACGACAACTACACAGTCGACGTAACCCGCGAAGGCGTCACATTCGTTATAACCAACACATATAAAGAAGAAACGCCCGACAAACCCGAGCCTCCTGAGACAAATCCGCCGAAAAAGCCAACCGAAACGGATAAACCAAATCCGCCTGATGAAAATCCTCCAAAGGAAACCAAACCGCCGGATAAGCCTAAGCCTCCCGAAACCACGCCTGCGGAAAAACCGACAAAACCCGATAAACCTGCTATCACTCTGCCTCAGACCGGACAGCTCTGGTGGCCCGTTCCTCTGCTTCTTGCGGCAGGACTGTTGTTTATATTGATCGGAATGATTCGCCATAGAGGCAGCGTCAATGATGAAAGATAAAGAAACAAAAAAAAGCAATTCAAAAGGTTCAATTTTTATAATAATCGGGCTGCTGCTTATTGTGGCAGCCATTTTCCTTACGGCTTACAATCTCTATGACAACCGCAGGGCCGAAAAATCTGTTGCGCAGGTTTTATTGCAGCTTGAGGGGTCTATAGCGTCCGAAACAGCGGCTGAATTAATCGAAGAACCTGAGTTCACCTCATCAAACGATAACGAAAACATCGCGATTCCGGAAACAACAGAAGCAGCACCGGAGTCAGCCTCACCCGACGAGATTATTATACCCGATTATATATTGAATCCCAAAATGGATATGCCGGAAAAAGCCGTGGAGGATAACAGCTATATTGGGGTGCTGCGGATTCCGTCGCTCGGTCTTGAACTTCCGATAATTAGCGAATGGAGTTATGACAGCCTGAAAACAGCTCCGTGCCGTTACAGCGGTTCAGCGTATCAGGATAATCTTGTAATCTGCGGACACGACTATACTTCACATTTCGGAAGGCTGAAGTATCTCGAAGAAGGAGATACCGCGGTATTGACCGACATGGACGGTAATGTTTTCACATATGAACTTGCGGAGACGGAAATACTTCAGCCGACGGCTGTTGACGAAATGGAAAGCGGAGACTGGAGCCTTACTCTGTTTACCTGCACAATAGGCGGACAAAGCCGATTGACGCTGAGATTTGTTCTGATTCAAGACGAATAGTTGTTTTTTGTCCCTCCGTGATTACGCCGGATATCGAGCGCAGTTTATGTGAGTCATGCCAGCCGTTATACAAAAACTCCAACCATGGATTGATTTAACATCAAATAATTGATAATTGAATTTCGCCGGTGCGTATGCTACAATGTGTACACACCGGTGGAATTTTTTTTGGAGGTTTTTTATGGAGCTGAGATTAGGGGACAAAATCCGTGAACTGAGAAAACGCGACGGAAGAACACAGGAAAATCTTGCAGAAGCTCTGGGCGTGACAAATCAAGCGGTCAGCCGCTGGGAGCAGAATTTTACCTTCTCGGACATTACACTGATTCCGTCAATTGCCAACTATTTCCATATAACCATAGACGAGCTGTTCGGATATTCAACCGACCGGGAGATAAAAATCGCGAAAATCAAGGCAAAAGCAGACTGTTATCTGAATCATCAGGGAGATATGACCGAATGTATCGCCGAGCTGAGGGACGGGCTGAAGGAGTTTCCCGATAATCCCGACCTGTCCGTAAGACTCGGCTATGCGCTGTCGATACAGGGGCTGCAAAAGTATTCTCTCAAAATGAAAATGGAAAACAATAAACTCGAATACGACGCGGAGTATAATTCCGATAACGAATATTTTCGGGAAGCCGCCGATATTTTTGAAAAATTCCTGCCGGAAATCACCGACGCCGACGAAAAAACTGCGGTGATCACTGTGTTCACTAATCTTTGCGCATGGATGGGCAGGGACGACGCCGCGCGAAAAATTGCCATGAGCTGTGACCCCATGCGGATAAGCCGGGAGATAGTCCTGAAAAGCGTAGGCGGCAACGATGAAAAATCAAAGCATATCGGTGAGGCATTACTTGAGCTTGTCCGTCTTATATGCGAAACCATGGTGCTGGGCGTAAGATATAAAAATGAGCTTCGCGGAACCAGATCGGCGCTTGAAAAAATGCTTGCGGCGGTAAATCTTTACGAGGAAATCCTCGACGACGGAAACTGCGGAGCCTGCCACTCATATCTGGCGGATAACTATTTTTCGTGCGCCGAGCTTGCCGCCGAAGCAGGAGATATCGAGCTGGGTGTGTCGTATTTCGGCAAGGCTGTGGAGCACTGGGAAAAATACAAATCTCTCATCAGCACCGGTATGTTTCACTACACCGCACCTCTGGTCTGTGATATTACTGTTGATACGGAAAAATTTGTTCCGGCGGCAGATGAATACCGAAAAACAGACCTTTCTAAAGTTCCGAATCCCGCGCTGAGACAAAGATTGAGTGAAATTCCGGAATATGCCGAATACTTTGAAAATTAAATTGTTGCCGCTTATTGCCTGAGAATAGTGGGTTGAATAAATAAAAAATTCCACCTGTCCGTATGCTGCATCAGTATACAACGGTGGAATTTTTTGTCAAAATACAGTTATAATAATTTCAGTTAACCTAATGCCATAGCGATCATTTAACAGCATTTGTCCCCCAGACGCCAAGTAAAATCAATATCGTTGCGATGACACTTATCAAAGTAAAGCTGTCATGCATTATAATAACTCCCGAAAGGATCGACACAACGGTGGATAGGTTTGCAAATATCGTGGAACGCGCTACAGGGAGCTTGGAAAGTGAGTAATTCGCCAACAGATACGCGCCGACAGAGGCAACTCCGCCTAAGTAAAGTATGGCAATAATGAACCGGCTGTTGTTGACTGCGCTGATAAGCATTGGCACTGTTTCGGCGCGGTACTGGAAAAATGCCATGCCGGCAAAGAACACAAAACCCACGCTGAACATAACATACGTCAGTTCAAAAGGTGTAAAACGATCGGACAGGCGGCGGATAAGCAGGGAATAGAACGAGCCGGAAAGATACGCTCCAATCAGACACAGACAGCCCAGTACGGTGTTGTTACCGCTTCCGGATTTCAGTGAAACCATCAGAACGCCAAGGAGAGAGATGCAGATGAAAACCCATTGCTTTCGAGTCGGACGTTCTTTCAATATAAGAGCGCCGAGTATGGCGGTAAAAATCGGACTGATAGCTGAAAGAAGGCCCGTGAAGGATGTGTTGGTGTATTTTAATCCATAGTTTTCAAGAATAAAATAGAGAACAGGCTGAAGAAGTCCGACAAGAATCGGTGGTATAAGGTTTTTTCCGCGGAGGTTCAGCTTCATTATTCCGGTCAGCACCAGAATGTTAAGTATTACAAATGTGATGGAAAATCTTGCGCAAAGCAATATTGCAGGCTCGGTGATGTTGAGCGCAATCTTTGAGAAAAGGTAGCTCAGACCAAAAATAATGTACGCCAGACTCGCCGCTATAACGCCTTTTTTTTCGCCGTTCATGAATTATTCCTCTTATATTCAAAATTAACATAAATTATAGCATTTTAGAATGTAAAAGTCAATGATGAAAATTTCGGTTGTGCGTTGGTTTCAGGCAAAACAGACCCAAAAATAATTTTGTATTTCCTCTTGACACTCCTGCCGCAGGAGAGAGTATAATATAACCGAGCTCAAATCAGACGCGCGTTATCGGAGGTGTATATGAAAATCGGCGACTTTTCAAAGCTTGTCGGACTGCCGGTGAAAACAGTGAGGTATTATTCGGATATCGGACTGCTGAAACCTGACAAAATCGACGAGACGACAAATTACCGCGAATACCGAATCGAGCAGGTCATCGAAATCGGCAGAATTCTGGCTTTAAAAGAAGCAGGATTCAGGCTGGACGAAATCAAAAGCCTGCTGAAAAATCCGGTGACCAAAGAAGAATTCAGCGGACTGCTCAAAGCCAAGCTGAAAATTGCTGAAGAAGAACGCCTCCTTGCCGAAAACCGGATTCATAAAATCAAATTGCGAATTAAACAGCTTGAATTTGAGGAGGATTACAGAAATATGACGGAAATCAGTGTAAAAAACATAAAGCCCGTGTGGGTTGCGTCAATCAGAGAAAAAGGCAGAACGGACGACGAGTTTTCACACAATTTCGGTATTGTATCGGACGATGTCAAGAGTCACGGAATCAAAGAAATCGGGCCGTGGATGTTTATCACTCATGACTACGAGGGAGACTGGGAGGCCTGCGCCCAAATCGAGAAAGGATATAATTCGGACAACCCGAAAATCAGGGTATATCAGCTGACAGGGGTCGATAAAATGGCGTGTTTCATTCACAAAGGTCCGTGGGGAGCGGCGATGAAACCGAGCTTTGATTCATTTTTTGAATGGTGCAGGCTGAACGGAATGACCTTTGCTTATCCGTACCGACAGATTTTTCATGTGGGAGAGCGTGAAAATCCCGATTGGAGCACATTTGTGACTGAAATTCAGTATCCGCTGAAATAATATGAATACAGCGCGTGAACTGTAAAACCGGAGCTCACGCGCTTTTTCATGTTTATTCTTTTTCAAATTTTCCGCTTGAATAGCGTTCGTCAAGCAGGTCGGATATTCCGGCTAAAATCATG
>JBJFHS010000060.1:0-4990 GCA_051893885.1 Eubacteriales bacterium | reverse complement strand
CCTCGACCTCAGAAAGGGTGGAGTGAGCTCGCAGGGACCGCCGAGACCCTGCTCGCGACAGGCCTATAGGATACCTTGATTTGCTAACTTACTATATAGTAATACTGACTCACGTCGTTTTATAGCGAACGAACAATTTAGTCAGCTGCGGAACTATAAATGAAGTTATTCTCCACTCAGCACGCGAGTCCGGATTATTAACAATTTAAGTTACGAAATCAAGGTATTCCATACGGTTGGCTCGAGCAGGGTCTCGGCGGTCCCTGCGAGCTCGCTCAACCCTTTCTAAGGTCGAGGATCGCTATATCCCCCCGCGAGGCCAGCTGACCAGTCCGAAGTGATACCGCCACCACACGCACTACACCTTAAAAGATAACCATTTTTGAAGTTCTTGCCAAGCTTCTTACAAGAAGCGTCCCGCGTCCCCCTTGCTCCACCCATAGACCCAACTTTATTTTATAACAACAAAGCTGAGGATTTCTTCTACGTCGTCGAGGTGGGAGTCGTAGTTGTCGGCGAGGGAGGTGTAGGTGAAGACGTAGACGCTGCCGTCCTTGATTGCCGCTTCCTGCATGAACTTGTAGGAGTTTTCACCGAGGGAGGCGGTGTAGGTGCAGCGTTTGGCGTAGAGCTCGTCGAGGGTTGTGTTTTCCTCTGAGATCACCTCCACGTCGGAGAAGACGAGGTCGATGTCGGTTTTGTTGGTCTCCCACCACTCGTCGAGGGTAGTGTCGGTGTGTTCAAGCTCCCACGCCATGACGGAAACGCTGGACGGGTCTGAGTTTGAGTAATACGCTCCGGCTGCGGCGGTGTTCATGTCGACCGTCCACTCGTCGGGCACAAATAGGCAGTAGTCCGCGTCCTCATTTGAAGCGAGAACATACCCCGACGGAGGAGCGTACTCGCCCTTGTCACCGCAGGCAGCAAGCGAAAGAGCAAGAGCGGCGAGCAACAGGCACAGCAGGATGCGGCAAAAGACGTTTTTCATATATTTCTCCTGTTTGTTTTTATCCTTATTTTATTATGTTACCACAATATTGTAGCACAAAAATGTAAATAATGCAAACAAATGAGGAATAAAAGGCGTTTCTTAGAAAATTTTAATTCCGTTTGCCTTACATCTCGCATTATTAATCAAATTAAAATTTGCAATAACATAACATTTATGCTATAATATAATTGTATAATTATCTTTAAACGTGAAGGACGGCGAAATTGGTATGAAGTATAAGAAAAAGCTCTCACACCTTTTGCACTCGATGGCTTCGTTTATAATCCTCCTGATTACCGGAAGGCTTGTCAATATACTCGTCACTGATACGCTCGGCAGTTTTTACCTCACAGAACAGCTCGCGTTTATTCTGTCGGTCGCCACTGCGGTTGTCTGCTTCAAAATAATGCCGCAGGACATAACACCCACGCCCGACGGCTCCGACGAAAACGACGATGTCCCACCCGCAGCAAAGCGAAGCCCGTCAGTATCCGCGCTGCACACTGTTATCACCTTCTGCACAATGGTAGCACTGATGTACATAGTGTCGTACTTTGTCGGCAGCGAAAAAGCGGCGGAGGTAAGGCTTGACCCGGTTTATCTGATTTCGCTGATAATAATCCACCCGGTGCTTGAGGAGTACGTGTTCCGCAACCTGTACTACGGCGAGCTGCGGCTTCTCAACCCCGTATTCGCGTGCCTTGTGCAGTCGACCATGTTCGCGCTGAGCCACGACACCGTCACCGGAATGTTCTTCGCGCTCGTCTGCGGAGTAGCTCTCGGAGCTCTGGTTGAAAACACGGGAAGATGGTACTGCGCTATAGCCGCACACGCCGCACTTAACCTGCGCTCGCTGCTGTATTCGACCGTTCTCGCTGACAATCCCGCAATAAGGCCGCAGATTGACGCCGCGATAATTGCACTGGGGCTTGCGTCTCTTGTGATACTGCTTGTTTTACAGAACCGAAAAAGCGAGGCCGGTGAAGCGACATGACGCACAGAGAAGAAAAAATCGCGGAAATAATGCGCTCGGCTGACAGAAGTGCGGAGACTGCCGGCATGACACAGGCGGAGGCGGACGGGTACTTCATGTCGCTTGCGCTTGAGATAGGCCGCGCGTGTGCCGAGGACGGGGAAGTGCCTGTCGGGTGTGTGATAGTGCGCGGAAAAGAGATAATCTCATGCGGCGGAAACGGGCGTGAGGCGACGAAAAACGCGCTGCACCATGCTGAGGTTGAGGCGATAAATTCAGCTTGCACTGCGATGGGCGGGTGGCGGCTTCCGGGGGTTATTATGTATGTCACGCTTGAGCCGTGTGTGATGTGTGCGGGGGCAATTATAAACGCCCGCATCAGCCGTGTGGTATATGCTGCGCGGGACGCTAAGGCGGGGGCGATGGGGTCGGTGATTTCCGTTACTTCTTATCCTCTGGGGTTCAGGCCCCGTGTGGAGGTATTGGAGGAGTTTAACAAGCCTTCGGCGGAATTACTGCGGGGGTTTTTTGGGGGGCGACGGAATAAGGAATAAAAGGCTGCGCCTTTTAAAAAATTTTTATGCCGGACAGCCGGCAGCTGCATAAGAGGATTTCGGCGCGAATCCTCTTATGAATCACCCGCGCCGCGATTTCGTTGGGGCTGGATAGTTGAGAATTCGCGCGACGGTATTTTTAGTTTGGGTTTATCACGTCTAAATGAAACTTAATTTTGTTGCAATCCCTCGCGAAAACGTACAAAAAGACGAGATTGTTCGGACGGAATAGGCTAACCGCGGATGGGAATACCTTGTTTTTACTTTAGTTTATCAAGTGAAGTATATCTTTGATGTTTTTAAAAAAATTTTATATAAATCAAAAGAAAGGCATAAAAATGTCAATTTGGGATGAAGCATATAACGCTGTAAAGGAATTGTTGGTTACTGCTAAGGTGGGGAAAAATGACATTCTCATTGTTGGGTGCTCCACGTCGGAGGTTTGCGGGGGGATTATCGGGAAGATGTCATCGCCCGAAACTGCGGAGGAGATATGGCGGGGTGTGAAAAAGGCTGCGGATGAATTCAGTGTTTTTATTGCGGCGCAGTGCTGTGAGCATCTCAACCGTGCGGTTATAATTGAGCGTGAAGCCGTTGAGCTCCAGTTAAAATGCGGAACTCTCAGTGAGGTAAATGTTGTTCCTCAGCCAAAAGCCGGAGGTTCGTTTGCAACTGCCGCGTACAGTCACGCCGAAGACCCTGTTGCGCTCGAGCATATTCGTGCGGACTGCGGCATCGACATCGGCGGAACTCTCATCGGTATGCATCTCAAGGAAGTTGCTGTGCCGGTAAGGCTTCAGAACAACAGAATCGGCTGTGCTGCTGTCCTTGCCGCGAGAACAAGGCGCAAATTCATCGGTGGAGAGCGGGCGCACTACGACATGACCAAGGCCTGATTCCGTTTTATATTAAAAAAGAAAGGCATCGCCGAAAAATGAACGATAACGACAAAAACAACGCTCCGAAATCGCCGCTGACGCCAAACGCCATATTCTTTCTTGCGGTGAAGCTCGTCGCGTTCGGCATAATCCTGTACGTTCTTCTGACTCATATAAACGACATTACCGCGATTGTGGGTGGGCTGTTCAGTCTGATATCCCCGCTGCTTATCGGAAGTCTTGTCGCGCTTATTCTCAACACGCCGATGATGTCAATTGAGCGGCTTCTGAGGCGTATTGCCGACAAGACCGGACGAAAGATACGCCGCCGCACGTGTGAAATCGCATCACTCATTCTGACGTTTGCCGCCGCGCTTCTGATTATCTACATTCTCGCGTATTCGATAGTGCCGCAGCTGGCTGATTCGGTGAAGGCGATTTATCTAAAAGCGCAGGCAAACCTTCCGCAATTCCTCGAATGGCTCAAAAATCTCGAAAATTACGGCATCAACACCGACCCGATCATTGACTGGATCAACAAAATCGACATAAACGAGCTGATAAAGAACATCACCGAAAACGTCATGAACATCATAAGCGCGCTGACGTCGAGTGTTTCGTCAATCATCAGCGGGGCTTCGTCCATTATCAGCGGCGTAGTCAAGGGAGTGACGTCTGTAATTTTTGCGGTTTACATTCTCTCGAACAAGAGCAAGCTCAAGCGTCAGGTGAAGGAAATCTCATATGCGTACATCAAGAAAGAGCGCGTTGACAGAGCCGGAGAAATCTGCGCCCTGATAATCAAGACGTTCGCGAATTTCTTCAGCGGTCAGTGTCTTGAAGCGATAATTTTAGGTTTGCTGTTCTTCATCTCGATGTCGGTTTTCGGATTCTCGTACCCGCTTGCGATATCGTCGCTCATTGCCGTGACCGCAATCATCCCGTACATCGGCGCATTCATCGGCTGTTTTTTCGGTATGCTGCTGATAGTAATTGACGACCCGATACGCGCGGTGTGGTTCCTTATCATGTTCCTGATTATACAGCAGATTGAAAACAACCTGATTTACCCCCGTGTGGTCGGCGGCTCGGTCGGTCTTCCTGCTATCTGGACTTTCACGGCGGTCATCGTTGGCGGCGGCTTATTCGGTGTTGTCGGAATGATACTCTTCATCCCGCTGTTTTCGGTTCTGTACACGCTCCTTCGCGAAAACGTCCACTCACGGCTTGACGCACGCGGCATCGACATCCCTCACGAGGCGGACGAGGACGAGCCTGCCGCAAAGAAAAAGCGCGACCTCGGCGGCAAAGTCCTGACTCACATGCAAAGTCTCGTCCATTCCCTGAACGACAAATCCAAAAAGCCCCCTTCAGATGATGATGAAGGCAATAATATGCAGCCGTGACTGGGGAACGGGGGGACGCGGACGCTTCTTGTAAGAAGCTTGGCAAGAACTTCAATCGGGGTGGTTCATGTCTTGTTTAGTGCAAGGGTGGCGGTATCACTTCGGACGAGTCAGCTGGCCTCGCGGGTGGATTTAGCGATCCTCGACCTCAGAAGTAGTTGAGCGAGCTCGCAGGGACCGCCGAGACC
>JBJFHS010000059.1:0-5004 GCA_051893885.1 Eubacteriales bacterium | reverse complement strand
CCCCTCGTTCCCCCATTCCCCACTCCGGGAGACTTGTTTGTTATCCGGCGCGTTTTTTGGGCTCTGACTGGATGTAGAGGATAACGACTACGACTGCGCCGAGGAACGCTATCATTCCGATAATCACGAACAGGTCTTTTGCCGCGTTTTCCTGCTTTGCTTCATTGCCGGCGGTGATTTCCTCTGCAGCGGGGGAATGCTCGGCGTTGTATTCGGGGGAAATCTGCTCGACAATCGTGCCGCCCGGAACTATCGGCTGAACTACCTTTTCCTTGTCTGCGTTGGCGTCAACACCGTCCTTTACCGTAGTTCCGCAGAGCGTGACCTCAGAGAGCTGGAAGCATCCGGAATCCGCACCCTTTGAGTAAAACCGGAAGTAGCTGTACGCCTCATCACAGTCTACAGTTGTGGAGAAAAATGTGAAATTGACATTCTCAAAAAAGCTGTCGTCGCCGGAGATTATTTCAGTCCACTTTGTGCCGTCGTTCGAGCCCTCGATCTTCCAGCTTTTCGGATTTCGTCCGGTGTACTCCTTTGTGTCGTTTGCCGTAGCCATAAGAAGCCCCGTCAGATAGTACTTCTGGCTGCATTTTACAGTGGAGTAAAGCGGAAAATTGCCCGTGCAGAATTTCGTGCCCACGTCTCCGTCCCACAGCTTGTCCGCGGATTCGTTCGGATTTCCGTCTGAGCCCTTGACAAACTCAATGTCCGAAATCGGGGTAACTCCGAGAGCCGCAGCCGCATCCCTCGCACCCGAATGAGATTGGCTTCCGCTTGTGCCGATGCAGAGGTACGACCAGTTTGAACTGTCCAGCTCGATTTCGCCGATCTCGTCCGACCATGTGAACAGATACGACAGCTCCCCGTTCTCGTCGATATCCTCAAACGAAAAATCGATTAGCAGCTTTGTGCCGTTTTCAATCTTAAAATCCGACGGAACGTATTTGTACTCGATTATGCACGAGTCGTTTTCAAATCTGTAGCCGATCTGAGAGTATTTCGGTTCTTTGCCGTGCACCGTCTGAATCGGGTTTTCGCCGTTCGGAACAAGCCTTATCTGGCGCTGACCGCCCTCCCACGTCTTGCCGTATGCGTCTTTTTCGTCGATGAAAATATTGATGCAGTCGTCCTTGTACTTTCCGGTCGAGCCGAATGTGAAGTCGTCGTCGAAAATTTCAAACAGGAAGTATATTGCCTCCTCATCCCACATCGCCGAGACATACGCCGCCGATAGCCCGGGAAGCCTGCCGCTGTAGTCCTTTCCTCCGGTGACGTTCATAAGTCTCATCCGGCTGGCGTTGTACCAGATTTTTTCGATGTTTCCGTCGATTGCGGGTGTGCCGTATCTTATAACAGTCTGCTGACCTATGGCCGACGACGGAACTGCCGCGGCAATGCACAAAACGAGCATAAGTGCGGAGAGCAGAAGCGAGGTAAATTTTCTCATTTCAATATTTCCTTACAGAATAAACGAATAAATATAAAAAGTCGTATATATTATAATAATTTTTCTCAAAATTGTCAACAGTTTTACAGGAATATCGCGCGTCCGGCATAAATGCTGCAGAAAAAGCCGACTTTTTACATTTTTATATTGTACTTTTTTTGGTGCGGGAGTATAATTTAGTCAAATTATGACTGGAGAAAACAATTATGATAACAAAAAATATCTCTTACGGTGCTCTTGACGCGCATAAACTGGACTATTACGAAGCCGAGGACAGCAGAAACAAGCCGATTTTTGTCTTTTTCCACGGCGGCGGACTTGAGGGCGGAGACAAGGGAAACGGAGACGTCGAAGCCTTCAGATACCTCTCGGAGCGCGGAATCAGCGTTGTTTCGGCCGACTACAGGATGTATCCGACGGCGCATTTCCCCGATTTTGTCCTCGACGCGGCTGAATGTACCGCATGGTGCAGAAAAAATCTCAGTTACAGCGAGATGTACGTCGGAGGTCAGAGTGCCGGCGGATACCTGACGATGATGCTGGCGTTTGACCGGCGTTACCTCGGAAAGTACGGAATCGCCGCCGACGACAAAGCCGAAATCGCGGGATATTACTGCGACGCGGGACAGCCGACGGTTCACTACAACGTTCTGAGGGAGCGCGGACTTGACACACGTCTTATCAGGGTTGACGAAGCCGCGCCGGTTTATTTCATTGAGGAAGTGAAAAATCCCGATTCCCTTCCGCGGTACGGGATAACCGTGTCCGACAACGACATGGTCTGCCGGCTTGAACAGAACATGATGCTGCGCCGAACGATGATTCACATGGGTTATCCCGAGGAAAAAATCACATTCAGACTGATGCGCGGCTTCACTCACTGCGGTTACGGCGGGGTCATTGACGAAGACGGGAAGCCGAAATACGGCAAAATGATTGAGGAGTTCATTTTAGGGTCGTCAGGTAATTAAATAATAAAAAAATTTTATATTGAGTCCGGCGAAAAAGAAAACGGGAGAGACGCAAGTGCTTCTTACAGTGAAAAATCACTGCCAAAGCATCACGTTCCCCCGTTATTCATAAGCCGGACTCAGGCTTTATTAAGACTTCCCCTGAGATTTTCCTTGTCGTACTGGAGCATATAAAGGCCGTAATACCGTCCGCGTTTTGCGAGAAGCTCGTCGTGCGTGCCCTGCTCTTTGATTTCGCCGTGGGACATTACGATGATGTTGTCGGCGTGCTGGATTGTGGAGAGGCGGTGCGCTACGATGAGCATTGTTCCGATATTCATCATTTTTGAGAGCGAGTCCTGTATCAGAAGCTCGGTTTCCGTGTCGATGTTCGCGGTCGCCTCGTCGAGAATCATGACTTCGGGCCGCTGTACTATCGTTCTGGCGAATGAAATCAGCTGCCTCTGACCGGCTGAGAAGTTGTTTCCGCGCTCTCTCACTTCCTCGTCAAGTCCGCCGGAGAGCTTTGAGATGAACTTGTCTGCGTTTACCTCGCGGCAGGCCTTCATAATCTCGTCATCGGAGACATCGTCGCGCCGGAGTAAAATATTGCTCCTTATCGTGCCGGAGAACAGGAACACATCCTGCAGCATCTGACCGAAGTGGCGGCGCAGCGAGCTGATTGTGAACTTATGTATGTCGATTCCGTCGATGAGGATCTCGCCCTTCTGAATGTCGTAGTTGCGGCAGATGAGCGAGAGAATCGTGGTCTTACCCGAGCCTGTCGAGCCGACAAAAGCCACCGTCTCCTTTTCTCCCACCTTGAACGATACGTCCTTCAGCACCCACTCTCCCGGCTTGTAGGCGAACCACACATGGCGGAATTCGATCTCACCGCGTATGTGCTCCACGTCGACGGCGTCTTCACTGTCGGTGAGCTCCGGCCTGAGGGCGAAAATCGTGAAAATCTTTTCAGCCGAAGCGAGCGCAGACTGGAGGAAATTGAACTGCTCGGCGAGGTTCTGTATAGGGTTGAAAAAGGTTGAAATGTACATATAGAACGTGACGAGGGTTCCGCTTGTGATTGTCTGACCCATGAACGAGGTGTCCTTTATGTATCCGCGTCCGCAGAGGTACAGAAGGCACATGACGGACGAGATGTAGAGCATATAAACAATGGGTCTGAATATGCCGAAGACGAAAATCTGCTTCCGCTTTGCCTTTCCGAGCTTTTGGTTTTTCTCCTCGAACTGAGCTTTTTTGTACTCCTCGCGGTTGAACACCTGAATTATCTTCATGCCGGAGAGGTGCTCTGAGAGGTAGGTGTTGATATCCGTCGTCGCGTCCTTGACCTCACGGTAAGCCTTGCGGGAAAATTTGCGGAAAATCACGGTGAACAGTACGATGAACGGCACAAAGCACAGCACCATAAGTGTCAGCTCGTAGTTGAGGCACAGCATCGCGACAAGCACGCCGATTATCACGAAAACATTCTTTATCAGGTTTACTATGATATTCGTGAACATCTGCGAGATGGCGTCGGTGTCGTTTGTAACCCTTGTGACCAGCTTTCCGACGGGAATTGAGTTGAGCTGCGCGTGGGACAGTGACTCGATGTGAGCGAACAGATCCTGACGAACCGCGGAAACTATCTTCTGGCCGGTTTTCTGAAGCACGATTGCCTGAATGTATGTACAGACAAGCGATACCACGAGAACTGCCGCGTAAACAATGACATAGGCGAAAAGCACGCTCATCTCGAAATTGTTTTTGATGATTTCCTCAATCTGACCGATAAGCAGAGGGGATACAATATCGAACGCTATCGAAAAAATCATCATGAAAAGCACGAAAACAAAGCTTCCGACGTGCGGTTTTGCGTAGACGAGGAGCTTTTTTATTATCTCCGTGTCCTTCATGTTCCTTTCAAAGCCGATAGCCTCTTTCTTGTCCTTCATCAGAAGGTAAGCGGCGACAAAAATCACGGAAATAACGCCGATCACCGCGCCGAGTACGATAAGAGGTAAGAATTCGTTCATTACCGGGCCTCCTTTTCTTCGTCGAGCCGCTGCAGTTCAACCATGGTGCGGTATTCGCGGTTGCTCTCGTACAGCTCGGAGTGCGTTCCCACCGCCGCGATTTTTCCGTCGTTCACGAACACTACCTTGTCCATATGCTCGACCGCCGTGACCCTGTGCGCGATGAGAAGCGTGGTTTTGCCCTGTCTTGTGCGCCTGAGGTTGTCGAGAATCGCGCGCTCTGTCTTTGTGTCAACTGCCGAAACAGAGTCGTCCAGAATCAGTATGGGTGAGTCCTTTATAAGCGCCCTCGCGATTGAGATCCGCTGCTTCTGACCGCCGGAAACCGTGACTCCGCGCTCGCCGAGGACTGTGTCGTATCCATCGGAGAACTCCTTTATGTTTTCGTCGACGTCGGATATCACCGCAGCTTCTTCAACCGCCTTGTGACCTATTTTTTCGTTTGAAAACGCGATGTTGTTCTCGATTGTGTCCGAGAAAAGGAAGTTGTCCTGCGGAACATATGCAACTGCGGCGCGCACATCCTTTATTTTAAGCGTGTTCACATCCTGTCCGTCGATGAACAGAG
>JBJFHS010000058.1:0-5010 GCA_051893885.1 Eubacteriales bacterium | reverse complement strand
GCTCTAAATTGATTTATCAATTTATGGGACACGCCAACCCTGCTCGAGATAGCCGTATGGAATACCTTGATACAATAACTTAAATTTATAAAGATACTGACTCGCGTGCATTTTGAAGAAAAACTAAATTTTCAGTTTCGCAGCTAACTGAATTGTTTGTTCTCTTCAAAACGACGTGAGTCAGTATTATTTTATTATTAAGTTAATGTATCGAGGTATTCCTTACGGCTATCTCGAGCAGGGTTAGCGGTCCCTGCGAGCTCGCTCCACCCTTTCTAAGGTCGAGGATCGCTAAATCCCCCCGCGAGGCCAGCTGACCAGTCCGAAGTGATACCTCCACCCTTTCACTTCACATAAAAAGATAACCTATTTTTGAAGTTCTTGCCAAGCTTCTTTCAAGAAGCGTCCCGTCCCCCCGTCTCCCCCGTCTTATACTCGTTTTTTCAGCCTGAATACAAGACGAGCCATCGCGCTGCCGTTCCACGGGATAAGGGGATAGAGATAGCTGCGCTTTCCGTTTACGTTTTTGTTTGTCGCGGTCAGGATTATCGCAATCAGAATGCCCGCCGCGAATCCCCAGTAGTCAAACAGCGCCGTCAGACAGAGCGTTATTATGCGCATATACTTGAACGCATATCCAAGCTCGTAGCTCGACTGGGTAAAGTTAGCTATCGCCACAAACGACATATATAAAATTACATCCGGACAGAGCCAGCCGACGGTCACCGCAAAATCGCCGAGCAGCAGACCACCGACCACAGAGAGCGAGTTCGAGAGCACATTCGGCGTGTTGAGCGAGGCGAGCTTCAGTCCGTCAAGGGCGAGTTCGGTCATTATTAGCTGCAAAAAAATCGGAATTTCACCCGGGTCGGACGGAATAACAAACGCAAGCCAGTCGGGCAGGATTTCCTCGTGCATCAGAAGGAGGTACCACAGCGGCGTCAGAATCATGGTTACCCAGAAAATCGCGTGGCGCAGAAGCCTTAAATACGTTCCGGTGAGCGGAGGAAAGTAAAAATCGTCCGTCTCCTGCAAAAAATCGAACATGGATGTCGGAAAAATCATCGCTTCCGGGCTGTTGTCGCACAGGACTATTATTCCCCCTTCGAGGAGTGTAGCGGCTGCCGCGTCTGGTCGCTCGGTCGCACGGATTTTGGGAAACGGATTGTACCACCGCGTCGTTATGAGCGATTCCGTAAGGCTCTGGTGCCCGAGGACGAGCGAATCCGTGTCGAGGTTTTCGATTTTTCCCGACAGCTCAGCTACATAATCCTCGTCTGCCCGCCCCTTGATGTAGCAGAGCGCGATGTCCGTTCGGGTGCTTCTTCCGGCGTTGAGATATTTAATCACAAGGTCGGGGGTTCGGATTCTGCGGCGTATCATGGCGGTGTTTGAAATCAGCGTCTCCACAAATCCGTCGCGGCTTCCACGCATCACCTTGTCGTTTTCAGGCTCCTCGGTATTCCGCGCGGGATATGTCCGCAGGTCGATTACGAGGGCGTTTTTGTCAAATCTGTCGCAGAAGAACGCCGTGCACCCGCTCATCACCATCAGAATTATGTTGTCAACCGAATCCGTAACGTCGACCTCAGCCGCGGGAACGTGCATATCTGCGAATCTCTGCGCGCTGCCATTGCTTTTGTCCCCGAAATCCTTGACCGACATGATATACGTCAGCAGCTTCTGAAGCGTCTCCCCCTTGATGAATCCGTCGATATAATACATAACAATATTCGCGTCGGCAATCTTCATGGTCTTGCGTATCACGTCAAAGTTTTCGTCCGGATGCAAAATCGAATCTATCAGCG
This sequence comes from Eubacteriales bacterium, assembly GCA_051893885.1. Classification (GTDB taxonomy): domain Bacteria; phylum Bacillota; class Clostridia; order Oscillospirales; family CAG-272; genus UMGS1696. The sequence continues at coordinate 3,202 of JBJFHS010000058.1, read as the reverse complement.
CGATATCCTTCTGAAAATCTCCGCTTATCTTTTCGTTATAAATCTGCATAAAATTACCCCTGTCAAAGCTATCATACGCTGATTTTTGACAGGGGTAACGCTTTTTATTCACTTTTGGCTTTTTGAAACCTGATTTTTGAAAAACTGATAGTAATAGCACGGTATCATGCCGTTGTACAGCTTTCGTATTTTATCTGCCCGGCGTCCGTAGAGCTTTGGAAACTCCTCCGACTGGGTGATGACGTAAATCTGCCACCTCTCAAGCCGCGAAAACGCCTGACCCATAGCGCGGTACAGCTCGTTCGCCTCCTCAACCGTAAGCAGTCTCTCCCCGTACGGCGGATTTGTGACGATTGTGCCCCTCCTGCCGAGTGTGTCGATGTCGAGCGCGTCCATCTGAAAAATATTGATTCTCTCGCCGACTCCCGCTCTCTGTGCCGCCGCCTGAGCTATCTCCACGCATTTCGGGTCGATGTCGGTGGCGTATGCCTCAAATGCAGTGTCGGTTTTAATCCTCGACTGCGCTTCTTCACGGGCGTTTTTCCACGATTCTGTGGGAAAAATCGGGTAATCCTCCGCCGCAAAACTGCGCTTCAACCCCGGAGCGATGTTTTTCATCTGCATAGCCGCCTCGATTGCTATCGTTCCGGAGCCGCAGAAGGGGTCCCACAGGAGTACATCTTCCCTCGGTCTGGAAATTTTCACCATAGCGGCAGCGAGAGTCTCTCTTATCGGGGCGTCGACTGTCTCGGGTCGGTATCCTCTTTTGTGGAGCGGAACACCTGACAAGTCAATCATCAGGCTCACTCTGTCCTTGAACAGGAAAAATTCGATTTTGTATTTCACACCGGTCTCGGGAAGCCGGCTCAGCCCGTATTTATCGCCCAGCCGCGTGGAGACCGATTTTTTTATGATTTTCTGGCAGTCGGGGACGGAGAACAGCTTGCTTTTTATCGAATGTCCGCTGACCGGAAAGGCGTCGTCCCTGCCGATAAAGTTCTCCCATTCGAGATTTTTCGTGCCGTCGAAAAGCTCGGTGAAGGTCTCTGCCTCAAAAGAACCGAGGTTCAGATACAGTCTTTCGGCATATCTCAGGTTGATATTGCAGACCGCGGCGGCGTTTTCGTCACCCTCGAAGGTGATTCGCCCGTCCATGTTGTCGATTCTTCTGTATCCGAGAGCCTCGATTTCCTCCCCGAGGAAGCCTTCAAGCCCGAAAAGGCACGTTGCGGTGTAGTTTAGCTTCATTGAGCGCTGTCTCCGTTTCTGTCAGTATTGTTCTGCTGCTTCGGTGCGTTCACTCTCTGCAAAGTAAAGGTGAAGCGGCACCACTTTCCGTATTCGCTTTCGACGAAAATTTTCTCGTTCTGCGCCTCCATTATCGTTCTGGAGATATAAAGTCCGAGTCCGACGCCGGTTTTGTCAAGTCCCCTGCTCTTATCGCTCTTGAAGAAACGGTCGAACACGTAGGGCAAGTCCTCGGGTGAAATGCCGTCGCCTTCATTATACACGCTGACCGACACCTTCTGCCCCGCTTCCTTGACCGAGACGATATATTTTCCGCCTTCGCGTGAGAATTTTATCGCGTTGTCGCAGATATTGTACAGCACCTGATAAATCGCGTCGCGGTCGGCGGAGACAAAGGTGTTGAATTTGTCCGTGTCGAACTCCACGTCGAGCTTTTTGTCCTCAAGCCTCTGTTCGGATGAAATGATGATTTCGCGCGCCATTTCGCAGACATCGAACGTCGTTTTATTGAACTTTCGCTCACCCGCCTGAATTTTAGTAATATCGAGGAGGCTTGAAACGAGCCGCGCCAGACGTTTTACCTCGGACGAAATCACCTCGAGGTAGTGCGGTATTTTATCCTGCGGGATTGCGCCGTCGAGTATCGAGTCGATGAAGCCTGAGATCGTGGTCATTGGCGTTCTGAGGTCGTGCGAGACGTTGGCAAGGAACAGCCGCCTTGTCTCTTCGCTGTGCTGAAGCGAATTTGCCATGTTGTTGAAGGCGTCTGCGAGCTCCGCAACCTCGTCGTTTCCGCTCACCTCGACACGCACGTCAAAGTGACCCGACGCAAACTGCCTTGACGCTTTGCTCATTGCGCGGATCGGCGAGACAAGGCGTTCCGTGATGAAATAGACCGCGACGAGTGCTGCGAGCATCAGCCACAGTGTCGACATGACGATGGTTTTGATCATCGCTTCGAGCAGCTCGTCCATATTGGAGCTCATTGAAGCCGCCATGACCGAGCCGACGATTTTTCCCTCTTTTGTGGTGATTGTCTGGATATATGTCCGATTTTTCTCCTCAAAGAAGCCGTCAAGGGTATCGTATCTGGAAACGGTGTGGTTTTCACGCAGCTCCGCGTTGACCGACTCAGGATATGCAAGATTCTTATCTGCTCCGACAATTCCGTTATCTCCCGCGAATGACGACGCACCCGCAGCACCTCCGACGAGCTTGATATTTCCGTCGCCGTCTGCTATGAAAATAACAATATTGTCACCGGTTGCCGACATAGCCTTGAGCACGGGCATGATATCGTAAACGGAATTATTGAGATAGTCGTTGAAGCTGACCTCGCCGCTTTCGGTGTAGTCGTCTATCATATAGTTGGTCGAGGCATATGCCACATTTGTCAGTGTACGGGTCTTGTCGTTTTCGTCATACACATTGACAAGTGTAGTAATAATTGACGTGGAAAAAAATATACTTATTATATTTATCAGCATAAACGCCGAGATATATTTTACAAATACACTTTTAAACATTTATTCTCTCCGAAAAAGGCATGGGGTTGACGAAAAGCTCCATCAACCCCGATTTTATGCTGTTTTACTGAACTACTTCAAACTTGTATCCGACGCCCCATACGGTTTTGAGACTCCATTTATCGGACACACCCTCAAGCTTTTCTCTGAGACGTTTTACATGAACGTCAACGGTACGGGAGTCTCCGAGGTAATCAAAGCCCCACACCTTGTCGAGAAGCGCATCTCTCGTAAAGACACGGTTGAAGTTGAGCGCAAGGAAGTACAGAAGCTCCAATTCCTTCGGCGGGATGTCAACAGCCTTACCGTTGAGTTTGAGTTCATACTTTTCGCGGCTTATCTCAATATTTTCAAACTTGATTGTTTCGTCGTCGTTCTGGTTGTCATGCGCGCTGTAGCGTCTGAGGACTGCTTTGATTCTTGCGGAA
>JBJFHS010000057.1:0-5023 GCA_051893885.1 Eubacteriales bacterium | reverse complement strand
CTCACGTCGTTTTGAAGCGAACAAACAATTCAGTCAGCTGCGAAACTGACAATTATGTTGTTCTTCACCATGCACGTGAGTCAGTATTTTTATAAATTTAAGTTACGAAATCAAGGTGTTCCATACGGCTATCTCGAGCAGGGTCTCGGCGGTCCCTGCGAGCTCACCCCACCCTTTCTTAGGTCGAGGATCGCTATATCAACCCGCGAGGCTAGCTAACCAGTCCGAAGTGATACCGCCACCATAGCACTTAACTTTAAAAGATAACAACTTTTGAAGTTCTTGCCAAGCTTCTTACAAGAAGCGTCCGTCTCCCCCGTTCCCCAGTTTTGGCTGCCGCTTATTTCCCAATGTACCACTGCGAGCTCAGCCAGTTCATGCGCTTTGTCATCCAGTTTCGGACGTATGCCACCTCGTCACTGTGGGAGTAGGTGGACAGGCTGCTGCCTCTCAGGCCGTCGAATTTTTCTGCGTCGCGCCAGATTTTGAAGTTTTCAACGCTGGAATCGGCTATGTACTCGTCGGTCTTGGTCATCAGGTCGAAGAAGTTTTCCTGAATCGCGCCGCTGTCGATGAGGAAGGTCCAGCGCTCGCACAGCATACGGAAGAAATCCTCGTCGTGCAGGAGAGCGTCATACCACGGAGAGGTGCCGACATGGTATCCCTCGGTTTCAACGCAGGTCGCGGCAGCCTGATTTCCCATGCAGGTGTCGTAGTCCCAAACCGGGCCCATGTATATCTTTCCGTCCTCCTTGACGTAGCAGTAACAGCTCGTGGTGAAGCCGGAGTCGTAGTTTTTGACAAACTCGTTCACTATGTACCAGTCGATGAATGAGTCGACGTCGATGTAGCGCGAGTAATATTCATACCCTTTTGACGTGATGGAGATGTCGGCTTTTGTGAACAGCGAACGGAATTTCGTAAGCATATTTTTCTTCCATTCAGTGCCGTAGTCCTCCTCGTCCGGCTCCTTGTACATCACGTGAACACCGCTCGGCAGATCAATACACCACGTGCAGTCGCTGTGCCGGTACGTCATCTCAATCTCGAAAAGCCCGCCGATGTTCGGGTCGATGTCAACGCGGTTGCTTCCGAGGGTGATTTTTTCGGTCAGAACGTAGTTTCCGTGGTATTTTCCGTTGAAATAGACGTCCACGTACCTGCAGTCTGAGGAGTATTCAAGCCCAATGTTGCGGGCAAGCTGCATCGTGAGGTAGTTGCGCATGAGGGTCTTGTCGCTCCAGTTGGCTATGAGAATCCAGTTTTTGCCTTTTCCCATGCCGAGAAGGGATGCGCCCTCAGCCAGCTTTACAGCGTAGGGCTTTTTGCTCATGCTCCACGAGTAGTTTCCCCTGCCCTTTATTTCAAAAGGCTGCTCAACTATGCCAAAGTCCCCGTCGACGAGAGTATATGTTGCGCCAAGCCACGTGTCGTGAGTTATGTGATGAATTTTTCTGTTTCCGTCAAGCTCGATATAGAGAACCGGCAGATTCGTCAGCTGGGGGTATTTTTCCTTTTCCTCGTCGGTCAGCTCACGCCCGCTGCTCTGTCCGTCGATTATAACGGAGCTTTCGTTTACTCCGAGCCTCGTGCTGCCGTGCGGAATTTCTTCCTCCGTCTCGGTTTCGTCGCTTTCCTCAGCAGATACGGTGACCGACGTTTCCTCCGCCTCAGCCTTAGGTGACAGAAAAGAGGCGGCGATAAGCGAGGATGCCATCACAACAGCAAGAAAAACAGCCGAAAGTATCAGCTTCTTTGTTTTATCCATTTCTCAGTTTTTCTCCCGGGAATTTAATTGATAAACGCATAAATATACCAAAATATTATCACAATGTATAAAAAATCACAAAAATCAGTATATTTGCTATAATATCTGCATCATAAGAGTTATTTTACCATATGTGCAGAATCAAATCAACAAAAAAATATTGATTTTTGTAATTTAAGTTGTTAATAATTTTCTGTGTCCCCGCTATAACCGCGCACAATTTATTTTGACGTCGGAAATTCGGGGCAATTTCTGCTATAATTTATTCGATTCCAGCGAGAGCCGCGCCGATAACCGTTCCGTAGCGTGAGTTTTCGGGTATCATAAAATTCATATCGAACATAGTGTTCAGCGTGCTGAAGACCGAGGGAGCCTGACATACGCCGGACAGATTTCCCGTCAGAACGATATCCCTGATTCCGTAGTTTCTCGCCGCGAAAATCGACATCATTCCGATCGTCTCGAAAACCATGTTTATAAGGCCCAGCGCAATGTCGGCTTTTGTCGCGCGGTCGTCCATCAGTCCGAAGTTTGACGCGGTCATAATGTCTCCGAAGCCCGGGACGATATCCTGCTTTGTGATGTCCTTGATTTTTAAATCCACTTTATCAATAGAGCCGGTTTTCGCGAGGTTTGAGACGTGGTCGACGTTGTCCATCGCGAGCAGCTTTTTGGACAGCCCGACGAGTGTTCCGCCGCCGACGCCTGTTCCGCCGAGGTATTTCGGTTCCTCTCCCGCCTTCGCGTAAACAAGAGCCGTGCCTGTTCCGCAGCTTGTGATTATCGCGCGGTCGAGCTTTGAAAGGTAAAGTCCGCCCAGACCTATCGAATTGAACTCCGCTATTTTTTCGCAGGGGAGGTCGTAGATGGATTTTGACACATACGACGAGCCCGCGCCGGTTATCATGACCTTCTGAATATTGTCAAGCGAAAAGGAGTTCACGTCAAGGAATTTACCGAACGCGCCGTAAACCGAGGTTATCGGGTCGGTTGCCTTTACGAACATGGGCTGAATCAGCTCGCGCTTCCCCTCCGACACATCAAATCCGACTATTTTTGTAGTGCTTCCGCCTATATCTATACCGATAATGATTTCATTTGCCATGTCAGTCTCCGTGAATATGTATATAAAAACGTTTTAGCTGCATATATGATACCACATCGCGTCCCGAAAATCAACCATTTCGGAGAGCTTTGCAGCAATTGACTGAATAAAATAATAAATCACTGCGCGTTCGGGCAATTTATACTTTTTGTCAATTATATTATTTTTATGAAAATTTGCATAATACTCTGTTGACATATCCGTTTTTTTGTGTTATAATGCGAATGTAAAGAAATACTCCTGTTACATTATGTTTATCTGTTTCATATTTTTCAATCGGACTATCAAAATAAGGAGGTAAAATATTATGAAATTGTCAGCACGCAAGTTATGTATAACTCTCTGCGTAATTCTGCTTGTCTCCGCGCTCTCTGTCGGAGTTGTATATGCAATAGACTCCTTTTCCGGAAATTCCGGCATTTTGGTAACTGATGCAATAAAAGCCGGAGACGTCTGCGAGACACATCTTGTTCAAAACTGCACGGAATGTAATGGCAACGAAATTGATGCTTCATATGCAAGATACTGTCCCATATGCAATAAAAGAATGACATTATGCTGCAGCGGTTTGGTGGCAGAAGATGATCATCATGCTAAATGTCTTGTTTATGATCATCCAAGCGGATGTGAAAACATTCAGGACCTTTATTGGAACGGATATGTATGTGTTGACTGCCAACAGTTTCAAACAGGTTCAAAAAGTAACGATGTACATGTAGAAGCATATTGGCACACTAAAGTGAGTGGATGCTATGACCATTCATATTGTTCACTGCCAAGAGCCAGCGATCTTCTATCGTCAGGAAATGAAGTTGCTTCGTCAAAAATTCCCTCTCACAAAGAAAAAGGCTCTGCTTCCCATGAATACGCCAGCGAATACGAAGCTGCGTTAGCCGCTGGTGATATTTGTGAAGTATGCGGCAAACTCGCCTGCAAAACTCTTCACGAAGACAAATAAGACAAAATAATACTTATCAGTAAAGCAAATTAATGTAAAAATGTAACAGAGTCTTTCTTTACATTATTACAGATATTGTGATATAATAAAATATATACGCTCCCACTTACAGAGATATTAATCGGAAAGCGGGGGCGTTTGTCGTTATAAATACAATAAATTCAAAAAGGAATTATAATGATGATTACCGAAAAAAATTCTGAACTTTGCCGTGAGACGCTGCTCTCGAAGAAGCTGTTTGTGTTCGACATGGACGGCACGATTTATCTCGGAGGAATTCCGTTTGACTTCGCCGTGGATTTTATCACCAGGCTGCGCGAAAGCGGACGGCGGATACTGTTCTTCACAAACAACGCCTCGCACAACCCGATTTTCTACCTTGAAAAGCTCACGCGGCTAGGTTTTGCCCCGACAGAAGCGGAAATCTGCACCTCAGGAAACGTCACCTCGGCTTTTCTCACCCGCAAGAGGAGCGGCAAAAAGGTCTATCTCATCGGAACGGCGGAGCTGTGGCGTCAGCTGTCCTCGGACGGAGTCGACCTCGTGTGTGACGAAAGCGGCAGGCCCGACGGACGGGAAGCGGATATTGTGGTAAGCAGCTTTGACACCACGCTGAACTACGAAAAATTAGTCGCCGGATGTGATTTTATACGCGCCGGAGCCGAATATTTATGCACTCACCCCGACTTCAACTGCCCGACCGAGACCGGATTCATCCCCGACAGCGGTGCAATCGCCGCCCTTATCACAGCCTCCACCGGTATTCAGCCGACGTACTTCGGAAAGCCGTACCGCGAGACCGTCGAGATGATATCCGAAATCACCGGCGCCTCCAAAGATGAAATGATTATCTTCGGCGACCGTCTTTACACCGACATAGCCACAGGCCGCCGCCACGGAATCACAGCCTGCCTCGTCCTGACAGGAGAAAGCACCGCAGAAGACGCCGCCCTCGCCAATGAAAACGACAAGCCGGACATTATGCTCCCCTCGCTGAAAACCGCGTCCGAGTTGATGTTTGGGAAATAAAGTGAGTTCGATAGTGGAGTAATGGGGACGCGGGACGCTTCTTGTAAGAAGCTTGGCAAGAACTTCATCCGTTTTTATCATTTCTCGTTTAATGCATATGGTAGCGGAATCACTTCGGACGGGTCAGCTGGCCTCGCGGCTTGATATAGCGATCCTCGACCTC
>JBJFHS010000056.1:0-5026 GCA_051893885.1 Eubacteriales bacterium | reverse complement strand
CATGATGCTCGACAGCGCGAACGAAAAAATAAAAAGGCTGACGGGACGGACGGCGAGGATTACTCTGACGACGGGGGATGATAACCTTGACCCGCTTCTTCTCGAGAGGGGCTACTTCGCGCTCAGGCCGGATTACACGGTGAATGGAGCGTCATACCCGGACGGAATGATTGAGGATATCAAAGCCGCACTTGAAAGCTCTGCGGGTGTGACGGTGTACCTTGAGGACTGCTGGAATTCGGAGCGGATGGCGATTTTACTGTCCGGCCTTGAAGACGAGGGAAAGTACAGAGTGCTGAATTTATCCGAAAACTGAATCTGACAAGTGAAGAATCGATGATGGAGATATATAACATGGAAAACAACGACAGAAAAAAGAAAATACTGGTGGTTGAGGATGAACGCAACATCGCGCAGGTCCTCGCCTATAACATAAAAAAAGACGGCTACGACTGCGATATTGCCTTCGACGGAGAGGACGGTCTGAAAAAGGCGCTGGATGGCGAATACGATTTGATACTGCTCGACATCATGCTTCCGAAAATGACCGGATTTGAGGTCTGCGAGAAAATCAGGTACAAAAGTCAGGTGCCGATCATATTTGTTACCGCGCGCGAGGAGGAAAAGGACAGAATCCTCGGACTTGAGACCGGTGCTGACGACTACGTTACAAAGCCGTTTTCATTTCCGGAGCTCAGGGCGAGAATCAGGGCGAATATCCGCCGCTCGTCAGGTGAGGTCGTGACCGGAGAGAAGGTTAAGCCGGAAAAAATCAAGGTGGGAGAGCTTGTCATCGACACGGAGCACTATTCGGTTGAGAAAAACGGCGTTCCTGTGGAGCTTTCCAAAAAGGATTACGACTTTATTCTGTTCCTCGCGGAAAACATCGGCGTCGCTTATACAAGGGAGGACCTGCTCGAGAAAATCTGGGGCTACGACGATTATTACGGCGATATCCGCACGGTCGACGTAACGGTCAGCCGAATCCGCAAAAAGATTGAAACAGACCCCGCCAACCCCGAATACCTCATGACAAAACGCGGCGTCGGATATTATCTTTGCAGGAGATAAACTTTAAGTTTGCCGTTATGTTCAAAAGCCTGTATTTCAAAATAGTCCTGATACTTCTGATTTTCATCATAGCCGTGATGTGCTCTGTCGGTGCAATCCTGCTTTCCGGCGTCACCTCGTACTACCTTGAGGATTTTGCCGCGCAGATGACCGACTGCTTTGACGAGGACGGGCTTCTCATGATGGAGCTGTGTCAGGCGGCGGAAAAAGATTACCCTGCGCTCGAGATGAAGAATGTGCTCTCATCATACAGCAGTGTCCTCGGAATAGACAAATACCGCAACTATTATGTCCTCAACCTCGAGGGTGAAATGCTGTCCGGCTCCGATATAACGCTCGGCTCGTCTTTGAAAATCACCCCGAATCTGCTGACTGCGATAAGCGGAAACGGCGAAAACACGAGCTCCGGCGGAATGGACAGCTCCGACTGGGCAGTCAGGATCAGCATGGAACGCAGCGGAGCAGAGGACGTGATCGTTTATATCATAGATTCGCTCGGGGAGATGCGCCAGCTCAACGGAGTGCTTTATAAGATAGTTTTTCAGGCTATGCTTATCGGTATTTTCATCGCGGTGCTTCTCTCGTTCTTTCTTGCAAAGTCGATTTCGTCGCCGATCCAAAGCCTTACCTACGGCACACAGCTTGTCGCGTCGGGTGAATTCTCAAACGAAATCGCGGTCAGCTCGGAGGACGAAATCGGCGTGCTCGCGGAAAATTTCAACTACATGAGGGAACGGCTGCGCACCACGCTTGAGGAGGTCGACGGAGAGAGGGAAAAGCTCGAAACGGTGCTGTCATGCCTGCGCGACCCGGTTGTGGCATTCACTCAGGACGGAAAGGTGCTTCATTCAAACAACAGCGCGCAGTCCGTTTTCAAAGTCGGCATGAATGAGCTGACAATTGAAAAATGCTTCGAGCTTCTCGACATTCCGCTGAGCTCAGAGGGCGGTAAGCTGAAGCTCCTGTCAACCGACGCGGAAGCCGAGAGCACAAAGGACGGCTATATTTTCCGCGACAGAATTTTTGCCGACCGCGTTTACGACGTGAGCTGCGCCCTGTTCAGATATACGGAGAACAAAAAGACCGCGTCAGGCTGCGTTATTATAATTCACGACGTAACGGGGCGTTTTGAGCTCGACGAAAGCCGCAGAGAATTTGTGGCAAACGTCTCGCACGAGCTGAGAACCCCGCTCACTGCCATCAAGGGAGCTGTAGAAACCGTAAGAATGGACCCCGAAATTGACGCGGCAGACAGAGACTACTTCCTCGACATGGCGCTGTCCGAGAGCGACCGCATGAAGCGTATAGTCGACGACTTGCTTGTGCTTTCGCGGCTTGACAACAAGAGAACAAAGTGGAATATTGAAAAATTCGATATACGTCAGTCGGTGAGACGGCTGTGCGACGTCATGAGAAGCGATCTCGAGGCACACCGGCACAGGCTCACATTCGGCTGCGACAAGAATCTGCCCGAGATAACCGCCGACAGACAGAGAATAGAGCAGGTGGTTATAAATATCATGTCAAACGCGATAAAATACACCCCGGACGGAGGTCAGATAGATATACGGATCACTAAAAGTCAGCGCAAAAGCGTGCTTATAAGTGTCGCCGACAACGGAATCGGAATCCCCGACGAGGATATTTCACACCTGTTCGAGAGATTCTACCGCGTCGAAAAATCCCGCAATCAGGACGCCGGAGGAACCGGTCTCGGTCTCGCCATAGCAAAGGAGCTTGTCGAAGCTCACGGCGGTCAGATCACGGTCGAAAGCGAGCTCGGCAGCGGAACCAACGTTACAATTGAGCTTCCGATAGAGTGCAGAATCAGAACCGACGAAAAGCAGAGCGGAAACGGCGTGAATAAGGTGAGCAGATGAAGCAGGTATCAAAAAAAGTCACCGCGATAAAGCTGACACTCTGCGCCGTCCTCACGCTTTCGCTTGTCGTCATGACGTTTTACATCGTTTATATGCTCAATCTCACTCAGGGGCAGGTTTCGTTCGATCTGGAGTCGATAACCGCGGACAAAAGCGGGTATAATATCGACATAGCGCGTTATCTTCTGCCCGAATTCATCGGCATCACGTCTGACGGAGAAAAAAGCGGAATATCCGGCTCGTTCAATATCATGTCGGAGCTGTACCGCGAGTTCTCGGGAGTGATATCTGAGGTGATGCGCGATGAAAACCGGCTTGACGAAAATACGCTCGGCTGGAATGAGCTGGAGAAATACGAAAGTTCGGTGTATATCAGGTATCACAGCGTGCTGCCGGACTGCGTTATCGGAATTTTCGCGGATTCATATGCCGCCGGTGATGAATCATTCGATTCGGATACATCGGGGGAATATGCGGGACGCGGAGAGGTTTACTCTTATGTTTATGAAATGTATATCATACCGAACACAGACGGCTCCGGCAAAATCATCATCGCAGTAAGGGACAGAAACGGAGACACCGCGATTTACTCCGCCGATTCAGAGAGTATTTTTACGGGAGAGAGTGTTGAAAAAATGCGTGAGGCCTATCTGTCGAGTATGTATTCGTATAAAATGTTCGGCGGAGAACCGGTTTTTGTCGAAAATGTTGTCGCAAGGAATGTCATAATCACCGGAAATACCGCGCAGAGCAACACGGAATCGGATGTGATAGAGCTTATGCGCCTGTTTGCATTAAACCCGGACAAGCTGCTCAGCTCGCACGAGAATGAAGAGGGAAACAGCAGCTATATAGACACCCACGGCATACTCTCGGTCACATCCTCTGCCTTTGAATACACCTCCTCGTCAGACGGCGGCATCGGAATCGACGACTTCATCGGACACAGCGATGCCGGAGCTCTTGAAAAGTACATCAAGGCGTCGATTTCAATAATCAACTTCATCCGCTCGCTGAACAAAAACTACGCCGGAGGAGACGCTGAAATATACTTCGATTCGGTCAGCTCGTCAGGCGGAAAGGTCACGCTTTCATTCAGGTATGCTTTCGACGGAATAGTAATAGAGGACATCGAGCCTGCATTTACCGCGGTTTTTGAGAACGGTATTCTGCGAAGCGCAAGGCTTTACACGATATCCGTCCGAAATCTCGGAGACAGGCAGGAGCTTATGTCTGAGAAAATGTTTATCGACATAATTTCCTCGGGCGGAGCAAAGATAAAAAACACCTCTCTCGTGTACCGCGGCGACTTTGTTTCGGAGTCAGTCAAGGCCGAGTGGCGCGGGGAGACCTGGGGGGAGTAAATTTTGGAACACAATAAAATACTGAATGTGCTGATATGTATCCTCGCGCTCTCCTGTGCTGTTGTTGCGGCGGTGATTTTTTCTCTGCGCAGAGAGATTTTCTACCTCCCCGACAAAGCTGCAGACGACCTTATCGATGTTCTCGAGGAATCGGGAATTTTAGTGGACCGCGGGATTATCAGCACGAAAAAAGAGCGAGGGTATGTTTATGTGTGCGGCTCAGGCGACTACAACTCGACCGTAGCGACACTTCTCTCCTCGGACAGCATAAAGTATTCGTTTGCCGTACCCGAGGGGGAGCTGATAATAATGTCAGGAGGTGCGAGATTTGAGTTCGGAGACGGATTTTCCTTCAAATATTATAAAAGCGGCCAAGCGGAGGAAATGCCTGCCCCGCTGAAGCTGTCCGATATATCTTCTCACCCGAGTGAAAAAAAGGCTGCGGAGATTTCAAAAATCGTGGCGGAATTCATGGACCGGGGAAGCGACGAATTCAAAAGCTCCGACAGCCTGAGCATAGTCACCGAGGTGGGCAGCGTGTGGGAGAATTCCGGAAAATATTACGCCCTCTGCACCAGAAGCATTGACGGGGTCGCGATAAACGACAACGCTGTGCTGTGTGTTATCGAAGGCGGAGAGGTTATCGAGGCGATTGGAACATGGTGCTTTCTGACTCTCGGAGAGGCATATTCCGCACAACTCTGTGACATT
>JBJFHS010000055.1:0-5026 GCA_051893885.1 Eubacteriales bacterium | reverse complement strand
GAAACAATAGGGCTCGAACCTATGACCCTCTGCTTGTAAGGCAGATGCTCTCCCAACTGAGCTATGCTTCCGAATAAATCAATGTTACGAAGCACGGCTGAGTTATGTGCGTATGCTTCTGCTGACTTTGTTATTATATCACACCGCACACTCCCTTGTCAAGGGAAAAAACAAATTTTACAAAAAAATTTCGGGAGAATGAGCCGCTTCACTCCCCCGATTTTTATATATTGTTTAATTTGAGTACCTCAGTTCCGCTTTTAGCTCCTGAAGGCTTTTTCCGCAGTCCTTTTCCGGCTCGAAAACCGTCTCGACCGTCTTTTTGCAGCCGTCGGGTGAGTAGACCCATCTGTCCATGTGGCTCACCTTCTCCGTGTCGACGAAATACCTGCACGGCATGACATCCGCCCGGCCGCACGTGTCGATGAGAACGAGCTTTATCTTCATCCGCTCCGGAAGGATACTCTTGATGTAGACCGAGCACGCGTCCCCCGGAACCGCTCCCGGCGATGATTCGGCAAGTCCGGCGAGGTTAGGCGTAAGCTCCACGAACACGCCGTAATCCTCAACCGAGCGGATTATGCCAGTGACGGTCTGACCGCTCTCGAAGTCCGCAGCGTTTTCCTCCCATGTTCCGAGAAGCTCGCGGTGCGTCAGGTAAATCCGGTTTTCCTCCACCGATGAGACGACAACGTCGATGTAATCGCCCGCGCGGAATCGGTCTGACGGATGCGAGATGCGCGAGACAGATATTCTGTCGACCGTCAGGAGCGAAACTATTCCTCCGCCGATGTCGCAGAACGCCCCGAACGGCTCAAGATGCGTGACCCGCGCGGGTATTATGTCGCCCGGGATGAGATTTCGGATATAGTTATCCCAGCACTCCTTCTGCGCCGCACGACGTGAAAGCAAAGCCGTGACCTCGCCGCGCTCGTTTTCATAAATTTCGGTTATCTTGAACTGGACAGGCTTCCCCACGCGAGTGATTATTGCGATGTCCTTGACTTCCCCGCCCTCAGGAATGTATCCGGCTTCGCTTTTCGGTATGATTCCGCGCACTCCGTCGGGCAGTTCAACGTGCAGGCACATCGCGCTGCAGTCGCACACCTGACACATCGCCTCGAGAATTGCACCCGACTGTGCCGCCGCCTCAAGCTCCGCGCGGTTTTTCACAGCCTGACCGAGTGGGGACGAAACCGGAATATGGGCGGACGCCGCGCCTGAAACTGTTGTGCCGGCAACAGTCAAGCCCGTAACGGTTACGCTCGTAACTACTCCTTCGGGAAGGTATTCGTGTGGGTGAATTTTTACTGCCTGAGCATACATTTTTACTGCCATTTTTGACCCCGCATATTAAATTTATTTTCGTTAAATCATATGAGGGTACGTTGGCATTTATGCGGAAATAAATCAATGTGAGTTCGATGGGGGGAGAGGAGGGGACGGGGGAAACGGGACGCTTCTTGTAATGAAGCATAATGACTTCGTCATTGGCAAGAACTTCAATCGGTTTTTATCATTTCTCGTGTAATGCGTATGGTGGCGGTATCACTTCGGACGAGTCAGCTGGCCTCGCGGCTTGATATAGACATCCTCGACCTCAGAAAGGGTGAAGCGAGCTCTAAATTGATTTATCAATTTATGGGACACGCTAACCCTGCTCGAGATAGCCGTATGGAATACCTCGATATAGTAACTTAATAATAAAATAATACTGACTCACGTCGTTTTGAAGCGAACTAACAATTCAGTCAGCTGCGAACTGAAAATTTAGTTTTTCTTCATCACGCACGTGAGTCAGTATTTTTATATTGATAGGTTACTAAATTAAGGTATTCATTACGGCTGTCTCGAGCAGGGTTGGCGGTCCCTGCGAGCTCACTCCACCCTTTCTGAGGTCGAGGATCGCTATATCAAGCCGCGAGGCAGGAGAACCCGTCCGAAGTGATTCCGCCACCATAGCATTTCACAAGACATGAACCACCCTTTTTGAAGTTCTTGCCAAGCTTCTTACAAGAAGCGTCCCGTTCTCCCCGCGTCCCCACGTTCCCCATCGAACTTCACCCGGAAATCAGCTCCTCGTATGAGATGCCGTATTTTTCGGCTATGCTTTGGCCCCAGCTTTCTCCGGACGGCCTCGTTCGCTCTATTCGGTATGTGCGGATGCCAGACTCCGTTATGCCTGCCGTGAGGTAGTCAAGCCCTCCGCCGAACTCCTCGTTTATTTTTTCGGTGTAAGACTCAAGCTCGTGCATATGTGTGCTGTAGACCGCGCGGATTTTTTTGTACATCAGGGCGCGTAGCACGTTGTCGGACAGGCTCACGGCATTGCGCACATCGGTTGAGGAAAACGCCTCGTCGAAGAACACCGCTGAGTATTCGTCCGCCTCTTTGAATATCTTTGAGATCTTGATACACTCGTCAGCCAGCCTTCCGCACTCGTTTATGGCGTTATACTGCTGAAAATGGATGAAAATACCGCTCACGGGGCTTATCTCAAGCTGCGCGGCGGGCGTCATCATTCCAAGCTGAGCCATAATCTGAATTATGCACACGCACGACATGAACACGCTTTTTCCTCCGTTGTTCGGCCCTGTCAGGAGATATACCATGCCATGGTCGTCAAACGCAAAATCGTTTTTGATCACCACTCCCTCTCCCCTCTCGGCTATTTTCACGGCGAGGGTCGGGTTGTACATACCGTATCCGCGGAAAACCCTCTCCTCCATCGGCCTGTAGACCGGCTTTTTCAGCTTTAGCGAGAGCTTTTTACACGCGGATTCAATGCTGTTCTGTATCGAGACGATTTTCACTATGAGCCTGAAGTCCGGCAGAGCGTCGAGTAGAAAACCGAGCTGCGCGCCCATGTAGGAGTTGATCCTGGCCTCCCACTGCTTTATCTGCTTTTTGAAAATCTTGTTCATCGCCGTGTAAATCGAAGCCTCGAGCGCGGTGAACTCCTTCTCCTTGCAGGCGGGCTTTGCGGGAATCAGCGGCGCGAGGGACATATCGTTTTTCGACAGATCCGTGCGCAGAATCCGGTCGATCAAGTCCCCGGACTCGATGTAATACGGGTTGACGGAGAGAACTCCTGCCTCATACGGCGTGAGCGAGGAGTTGAAATTGAAGCCTATCGAAATGCTTTTGACCCTCGTGACGTCCGCCATCAGCTTCCGCGTCCCTTTTTTAAGGTTTTCGTACTCACTGCTGACTGCAATTTCGTGTACTTTCAGAAACAGTTCCCGGTAATATTCCGCCCCCAGCTCATCATAGCGCAGAACATAAAACTCCTCCGCGCGGTCAACTATGTCAAAATACAGCTCCAGCTGCTTGACGGAGTAAAGGCTTCTCTCACCGGCATCAATATCGCTCTGCTTGCGCACCATCTCGGAGATATACTCGAGCTGATTCACCATGTATCTGACAAGGTCAAAAAGCCCCTCCGCTTTCACGGTGTCGGCGAAAATATCCGCGCGCTTTTCGAGAATTGCCGTGTCCGTCGTCATGTAGTCGAGTATATTCATCCCGCGCACGAACAACAGGCTTTCAGCCCCGATGAGCTTTAATATGTCCTCAGTGTACTTTACTTCTCCGCTTTTTTCAAAAAAATTCATGCCGCACTCCCATTAAAGCATTGATTCGGCTATCATTATGACAAGCTCCTTCACAAGGAACGACGCAAAAAATGCCACCGCCGCCTCAACCACCATTATAATAATATAGGAAACAAGGGAATAATACACCTTCCAAATCTGATACGTAAGGTAAATATAATATATCGTATATACCATAACCGGAACCGCGGCCACTATCAGAACCCCGTGAAAAAGCGACGCCGACACAACCATAAACGCCTGCGCGATGAGAATGAGAACAAAGAGAGTTCCGCGCGGCACTGTAATGCGGTTGGGGTTCGGGTTGTCCCTCAGCTCGGCAATTCTCTCTATCAGGTTCACACTACGCCCCCCTGAAATACAGCGCAGTCACAACAAGCACGAGCACGGTAAGAAGCGCGGAGAAAATCACCGGCAGCTTCGCAATAAACCCCGCACCTGTGTCAGCACCTGTGTTAGCACTTGTGTTAGCACTTGTGCTATTTGTCGCCTTCATGTCGAAGTAGCGCATCACGGTTATCACCGCCATTCCGACGCTGTAGCACGGGAGAAGTACACTCAGAGTTACGGCATCCGTGTACAGATACAAAAGCCCAATCACAACCGCTGCGGCACACAGAACCATCTCCACCGCGCGGAATTTAGTGAACGGCTTTATCCCCGGAGCCGAGTTAAACTTTTCGCCCTGCGGGAACATATTCTCGTCGAAGCCGTCGAATTTTTTGTTTTCGCTCTTTTTTTCGTTATTGCCGTCTGTATTTTTGCCCATTTGCGCCTCCGTTTGATGTTGAATAGCCGTTTGCACGGTTGTTTTTGACGTCGTTTTCTTCTTCCTCACGCTCGAGCTTTGCAAGGAATACGAACACCATTATCGAAAACGCGGCTACCGTGAAGGAGAACAGCGCAATCGCCTTGTAATTTGTCTCAGGCGCCGTTTCTCTCTCCTCGAACAGCTCTCCGATTCCCTCCGCTCCGAGCTCATCGCTGAACAGAGAAACCGAGGAAAGCTCAAGCCGCAGCTCGACGTCGGAGTACACCATTATGCCGATGTAGTCGACTTTTTCGCGGTTTTCGTACTCCCCGAGCGGGCATTCAAAGGAGTAGATTTTTCCGCACTCAAGCCCCTCAGCGTAGTATTCCGCCCTTGTGTCGTCCGTTCCGATGACGAAAACCACCGTGTTTCCCGTGTATTCCGCCGCTTTTGCAATTTCCGATGCACCGTCAATGGCAATTGTAAAGACTGCGCTGTCGACCTTTGTCATATCGACCGAGTTCGGGAAGTTGTACAGCGCAATGCCCGCCGTGCCGCTGCTATTTCCGTAGTAGTCGTCCTGTCTGAACTGTACGCTGAGAACACGCGAGCTGCCAATTTTTCCGCTGTCGCCCGATTTTTCATCCTCCGGCCGGCCTGT
>JBJFHS010000054.1:0-5053 GCA_051893885.1 Eubacteriales bacterium | reverse complement strand
CTCGACCTCAGAAAGGGTGGAGCGAGCTCGCAGGGACCGCTAACCCTGCTCGAGACAGCCGTATGGAATACCTTGATTTCGTAACTTATGTTTTTCGTGGTACTGACTCGCGTGCTTGGTGGAGGATAACTGAATTTTTAGTACCGCAGCTGACTGAATCGTTCGTTCGCTTGATAACGACGTGAGTCAGGACTATTATATAGTTAAGTTACGAAATCAAGGTATTCAATCCGGCTATCTCGAGCAGGGTTAAGGTTGCTTGCAACCTAGCGGTCCCTGCGAGCTCACTCCACCCTTTCTAAGGTCGAGGATCGCTAAATCCCCCCGCGAGGCCAGCTGACCCGTCCGAAGTGATTCCGCCACCCTCGCACTAAACGATAAATGATAACCAACTGATGAAGTTCTTGCCAAGCTTCTTTCAAGAAGCGTCCGCGTCCCCTCTCCCCACATTCCACAGCTCAGGAAAATTTTATATATATCGGAGGAAAAAATGAATATCAGAGATGAACTTTTGAAGGAAGGCAGGAAGCGGCTGATACTGGACACTGACACTTATAACGAGATCGACGACCAGTTTGCGCTTTCGCTCGCGATGGCTGCGGAGGAGAGGATCGAGCTTGTGTGCGTCACCGCGGCTCCGTTCCACAACGAGCGCAGCAGCTCATTTGCCGACGGAATGGAGAAGAGCTACCGCGAAATCGGAGTCTGCACGGACCTTGTGTCGCGCTCGCTCGGGGTGAAAGTTCCGCCGTATTACCGCGGCTCGACCGAGCGAATGCCCGACCCCGACACTCCGGTTGAAAGCGAAGCCGCCCACGCAATCGCACGCCACGTCATGGAATCGGACGAAATCACATTTGTAGCCGCAATCGGCGCAATTACAAACGTTTCGTCCGCGATACTCCTCCACCCCGAGATAAAGGAAAAAATCGGCGTTATCTGGCTTGGCGGACACGCGAAATGGTTCAACGGCGCGGAATTCAACCTCATGGGTGACGTAAACGCCGCAAACGCGCTGTTCAAGTCGGACGTACCGATGCTCATGTTCCCGTGCAGCGGAGTCGTCTCCCACCTTTCGCTCAACATTTACGAGCTGGAGCACTTCCTGAGAGGAAACTCACCGCTCGGCGACTACCTGTGCGACAACGTTGCCGAGTGCAAACCAAATGGTGCGGTGACGTGGAGCCGTGTCATCTGGGACATCTCCACAATCTGCGGAATGATTGAACCGAACAGCTTCAGCGAATCCATCATCCCCCGCCCCCGCGTCAACCCCGACCTCTCCTACTCCTTCGACGTCAACCCCGGCACCCTCGAGCACGTTGACTCCGTAAACCGCGACTGGATGTTTTCCATACTCTTTTCAAAGCTTGCAAAATAATGAGGGGGGAACGGGACGCTTCTTGTAAGAAGCTTGGCAAGAACTTCAATCGGTTTTTATCATTTCTCGTGTAATGCGTATGATATAGGTATCACTTCGGACGGGTTTATCCGCCTCACGGGTGAATATAGCGATCCTCGACCTCAGAAAGGGTTGAGCGAGCTCGCAGGGACCGCTAACCCTGCTCGAGACAGCCGTATGGGATACCTTGATTTCGTAACTTAGCAATATAAAAATACTGACTCGCGTCGTTTTGAAGAACAGCTGGAATTGTTTGTTCGCTTCAAAACGACGTGAGTCAGTATTATTTTATTAAGTTAGCAAATCAAGGTATTCGATAGGTCTGTCGAGAGCAGCGTCCCTTGCATTATACCCTGTCAGGATACCTCTCGGCGGTGATTTTGCCGTCGCATACGTGGAGCTTGCAGATTCTTGCGGTTCTTCTCTCGACGTAGCCTTCGCTGTTTTCGGGGCGGATGTCTCTCGCGTGGTAGATTGCGTAGTATTCGCCCTTCCATTTTATCACGCTGTGGTGGCCGACGCCCTCCTCGTAATCGTTTTTAATCATCACGGGGTCGAACGCTCCGTTGTCTGTATGCTTTGTCAGCTTTAGCTTCGTGAGGTCGCTCTCGTCAGACTTTACTGCGGCGTAACCGATGTGGTAGGTGTCGTTTTCAAAGCACGCGCCGCTGTACATCACGTACTGCCACTCGCCCTCGCGGAAGTAGAACGCTCCCTCGATTGTGTGCCAGTCCCTGCCGTCGCCGTAGCGGTTTCTCTTGAAAATTTCCTCGTCGAACGTGGGGACTATCATCTCGACGCACTCGTTTGCAGGCGTGTACGGGTCGATAAGGCGGTCGACGAACACCCTTGTGCCGATTCTGTCCGTGTCGGTGTTGTCCTCGGCGTACCACAGGAACAAGCCATTCTCGTTTTCAACCACGTGAGAGTCGATTGAGAAGCGGTCGTACAGCCTTTTGGGATTGCCGAACGGGCCGAGCGGGCTGTCGGAGGAGAGCACGTGCATGAACTCAAACATACCCTCTCCGTCGCACGAGGTGTACATATAGTACTTTCCGCCGTGCTTTATGACCGAGGGAGCCCAGTAGTTCCTGCACCCCTCGATTGACGCGACGGCACCCTCAAAATGCCATTCCCCCATCGGAGTCGGCGCGCTGTACGCCTCAATCCCGTCAGTCGCGGTAACGTAGAGGTAGAATTTTCCCTCGTCCTCAAAGATAAACGGGTCGGGCTGATTTTTGTTGTACTCTTTGTCGAATTTCAGCTTCATTTTATTCCCTCCGATTGTATGTTTTCAATAAATCAAAGTATCGCGTCGAGCTCGTCGATCGTCTCGTCGAATACCTTCATCGCGTTGGCAACCACATCCGGCGAGCAGAGGTCGATTCCGGCGATTTTCAGCTCATTGAGCGGGTAGTCCGAGCCGCCCGACGAGAGGAATTCGAGGTAATCGGAAGCATCTCCCGTCTCGAGGATGTGCGAGGCTATCGCGACGGCTGACGAGAATCCGGTGGCGTACTGATAGACGTAGTAAGCGCGGTAGAAGTGCGGGATGTACGACCACTCGTACTTCAGCGTGTCGCAGAACTCGGCTTCGGGGTAATACTGCTTGACAATTCCGGCGTAGAGTTCGTTCAGGCACTCCGCGGTGATAGGCGTTCCCTCGGCTTCAAGCACGTGCGCCTTATGCTCGAATTCGGCGAACAGCGTCTGGCGGAAAACAGTGGTGCGGAAGCCCTCGAGGAAGTGGTTGAGGATGTACGCGCGGCGTTTTTTGTCCGTCTCGGTCTTCAGAAGGTACTTCGTCAGCAGCACCTCGTTGCAGGTCGAGGCAACCTCAGCCACAAGGAGTCGGTAGTCGTGGTTTGCGTAGTCCTGCTTCTCGGAGGAGAGGTATGAGTGCATTGCGTGGCCGAGCTCGTGTGCAAGCGTGAAGGCGTCGTCGAGCGAGTCGGAGTAGTTGAGCTTGACAAACGGGTGAACGCCGTAAACTCCCGCCGAGAACGCGCCCGACTCCTTTCCGGGTGTCTCATATACGTCGATCCAGTTTTCGCGGTAGGCGCGGCGGATCACGTTCTGATATTCCTCACCGAGAGGTGCAACCGCGTTCAGCACAAGCTCGCAGGCTTTGTCGTACGGCATTGGATAGTCGATATCGGCGACCATCGGGGTGTACAAATCGTAAACATCTAACTTTTCAAGTCCGAGAGCCTTTTTTCTCAGGCGGAGGTACTTGTTCATCGACGGAATTGCCGCGTGGATAGCTTCAATAAGCGCGTCGTAGACTTCTTCGGGCACGTTTGAGCCGGAGAGAGATGCCTCGCGCGCGGACTTGTAGCCCCTGATTTCGGCGAAAACATTGTCCTGCTTCACGCTTCCGGAGTACATACACGCGATTGTGTTGATGTATTTGCCGTACGTGCCGAACATTCCCTCAAACGCAGCCTCGCGGAGCTTTCTGTCGCCGGACTCGCGCATTACGCTGAAGTTGCCGCTGGTGAGCTCAACCTTTCTGCCGTCCGAGCCGGATATATCGGGAAGCTCAAGCTCTACATTGGTAAACATATCGTAGGTGTCTGACGGAGTGCCGGTGATTTTGCCCATCTTTGCAAGGATACCCTCGCTTTTTTCGTCGAGGACGTGGTCTCTGAGTCTCGTGGCGTCCTCAATTATGTGCGCGTACTTTTTCAGCGGCGCGTAATTCATGAATTCAGCCAGCTTTTCGCCGGGAATTTCCATCAGCTCGGGGTCGAAAAACGCAGTCGCCGAGCCTGCCTTCACCGAGAGCATATTGATCCTGTCGCACATGACCTGAGCCGCGGTGTCTCCTCCGTCGATAGTTTTCGCGAGAAAGGCGTAGTCCGCGACAGGCTCGAACTTTTCGTAAAATCCGAACAGCTTCTCGTACGCCGCAAACAGTGACTCAGCCGAGCTGCCGAGCGTTCCTTTTATCTCACCGAGCGAAGGAATCTCTTTTTCGCACTCCGCGTAAGCCTTTTCCCAGTCCTCGGGAGTCTTGAAAATATGCGTAAAATCCCACTTGAGCTCAGCGGGAATTTCGTTTCTCTGTCTCATTTTTTCTTTATCCTTTCAATTAATAATGAACGGTGATAACGCCGCCGCAGTGTTTTACCTGAACCGCCTTCCGGTGTCGCGCAGGAATCGGTCGCAGTTGGAAATCCAGTCGGTCTGGATGATGTCGAACCTGTCCGCGCACCATCCCCAGCCGAATTCGGGGTCGCCCATCAGAGCCGCGTCGTCCGAGTGGTGAGCCGAGAGCACTGCCCTGTAGTTGTACACGATGGTGTTGACCCAGCAGAGCTTTCCGTCTCGTCTGAGCAGCTCGCGGTATTCGTCAGATGCGGTTTCGTCCTCCTCGGTTGTGAAAAGCAGCTCCGAGCCGATGTAGTTTATGTCCATGTGTTTCAGCATTTCGTGAGTGCCGCCGTCCTTTGAAATCACCGGCAGAAACTGGATGTCCGGGGCGTATTTCTCGATTACGGCGAGCTGCTCCTTTTTCGGTGAGCACTTCAGGATTATCTGATCCTTCATGTCGTGGCGTTTGACCGTCTCGATTATCTCAGCGGGGTTGTAGCCGAACTTGTCGATGTTGATGTAGCAGCGTCCCTTCAGATGCTCAAGCACCTCGTC
>JBJFHS010000053.1:0-5109 GCA_051893885.1 Eubacteriales bacterium | reverse complement strand
ATGAACCACCCCGATTGAAGTTCTTGCCAAGCTTCTTACAAGAAGCGTCCCGTTCTCCCCTCACTGACCTCAATGCCGTACATGGCACCGTAGCGCTTTGCATCATCAATGTTGTTAAGCGAATAGTGCCTGTCGCAGAAGTAGAGCTGACCGGGGTCTTTGGCGACGTGAATCGGGGTTCCGTCGGGATTCTGCGACCACGAAATCAGCTTTTTGCCGGAGTCGAGTATTTTTGAGACCAGCTCGTCCCAGTTTCGGGTTGAGGGCTCACCGTCGCCGGGCACCCACTGAATTCCCTTTATGCCGTCTATGGCGAGAATCGTGTCGAGGTGAGGAATCTGACCGATGCCGTCCATGTGGTAAACCGCGTTGTAAAGGCGTGAAGCGGAGGAGGCAAGCTCGGGCGCGGTGAACTTTCTGAACATCCCGGGGCCTATCATATACGAAAAATCGCTCTGTAAAATGTATCCGGGCTTCTCGTCGTACATATTGAACCACTGAGAATACCCCTCAGCCTCGCCCTCCATCATTGAGTTGAATAAATCGTAGTATCTGAACCACAAATCCTGTATCTCGCGGACACAGCGCGCCACCTCGTCGGGCGAATCGTACATATCCATAAGCAGGTTCTCAACGCCGCGGAAGCTGGAGAGAATGTCAAGAACACCGCCCATGTCGACCATGCCGACGACAACGCTGCCGTGCCACTTTTCCATCGCCGCTTCGTACACGTTGATAACACGGCGCAGGTACTTGTTGTCGGGGTCGTACTCGAAGTGCAGCTCCTCAATCGGAATGTCCTCGCGCGGGGGCTCGAACCATACCGTGTGATTGGTTCCTACCGGTGTGCAGCCCATGAACGCCGCTCCTGTTCCCGGGCCGAACGCGGTTGTGGCAAAAAACGGAAACGCATCCCCGTGCCAGCGGTGTGTTGAGAGCCACCAGTCGTGCGCGTCGATGAACTGCTCGGGCGAAATCGAAAAGTCCCATGCGGTCGGAAAGCACAGCATCGGGTTTTCGGACGGTTTTCTGTATGACGGGTGGTCTCCGGTGATGATCGGAACAAGCGGACGTCCCAGCTCGCCATCCCACCAGAGACGGTAATTTTTGCGCAGCTCCTCGTATCTCTCGTGACCGAATATACCTGAGCTGTAAAATTCGTTGCTGCTCATTTTTGTACCTCGAAAAATTATTGTGTTTGCTCTGATTATACTATATCCGCCGCGCAAAAGCAATCGAAAACACAAAAAAGGGAGGAAATATCCTACCCTTTTCAGATACAAAAATTTTCAGATTACCGCCTGCCGGAGTGTTTCACGCAGATTGCACTAAGCCTTCATTCGGTAAGCGACGCTATGTATTCCCGTGCCGAAAAATCCTCAAGAAGTGCGTCCTTTTTCAGATACAGCGGGTGATGCGGATGACCGCCTTTTTTTGATTTTGCGCCGCAGGTGTACCATTTCGCGCCGTACTTTTCTCCCACCCCGATCATGTCGGACACGCAGCTTTTCAGATACGCGCGCTTTGTTATTATCGTACCCCACGCCGCCCAGACAGACGGATTTTCGCCCGAGAGTGAGAGCACGTACTCAAACGCCTTCATGTTTTCGCGGTGCAACATGGGGTTGAGCTCCTTTTCCATAAGGTCGGGGTCGGTCGCCCGCTGAGCATACACGTTGAACATTATAAAGCTGTCGTAGCCGTTGCCGTGCGCTATCCTCTCGACGGATTTGAGCGTGTTGTCGAGGTTGTCCGGCTCGGCGGTCGACGGATTTATCCCGATTGCGATGAGCGGATGATTGCCGCGCGTCCCGAGTATGTATCGGTATTCGGAGTAAAAATCGGGCACGTACAGCCACTTTTCGCGGTCGTATGCGGAATTTTCGCTGCTTTTCAGTGCGTCTTCAAATGTGAGAACGCCGATTTCAGCGGTTGCGGCTGACGGAATATGCGGCATAGTTACATCTCCTGACTGAATTTTTCCGCGTCACTCCACTCACTCAACTCACTCAACGTCGGGAATAACGGTCGGGACTTCGTCGAGCTGCCACGGGTTTTTGACAAGATTTTTCAGAAGCCTGAGTGAGGAGGCGTAGTAATATCCGTCGCAGATGCGCTCGTCAAGGACAAATGTAAAATCCATGTACTGCTTGCGCTTGACGACTCCTGACGCATCGACTTCATATGTGCGCCTTTTCGCTCCGAATGAGAAGAAAATGGGGCAGGTTCCGAAGTCGTAAAGGTGGTGGTAAATCGGCGGGATACCGAGCGAGCCCATCGACGTGATAAAATACGAGCAGTGGAACGGGCTGACCTTTGCTATAGCCTTGGGCATGAGTCCGAAGTAGTCGAGGAAACGCAGTGACGCCACCGCAAACTTGAACAAAAGCCCCGGCAGACGGGTGAACGCCTTTGCTGTCTCGTCGAACGCACCGCCCGGATTTTCACGGTAGGAGACAATTTCGTGATTCAGCTTGTTGTACACATCCTCAAGAGTAGCGGTCGGAGGAAGTGTGATTTTTACCACGGTGTCAGGGGAATCGAGCGACATTTCCTTCTTTATCGTAAGAGAAATCTCGACGTTTTTTCTCGTCCATATTCTCTGACCGCGGATGAAACGGTTGAGCGCCGGACGCTGCGACACAATGCGGATGTACGCCGCTATCATGACGTGCATCATGCTGATGTTCTGCATACCGGCAGCCTGTTTTTCCTTGATGTATTTCTCGAGCTTGTCTATTTCGACCGAGTCTTGAATGAAGTTCTGCGAGCCCGTGCGGTTTACCATGATAAACGGGATGACGGCCGACATCGGGGAGACGGATTTTACGCGGCGGAATTCTTTTTCTTTTTTACTCATAGCTGTCTACCATTATAATTTGATGAATTAACTATAAAATGTTAAAACACCTGTAATAAAAAGTTCAATTTTTGTAATTATATCATATCCGAGAGAAAAGTGCAAGTTATATAAGATTAAAAAAATCTTTAAATATGAAAAAAGCCACCCCGTAAGGCAGCTTTTCGTGATTTTTGGATTTGATCGGGCTGATTATTTCTTTCTGAATGAAGCGAATCCTGCGAGGGAGATGATCGCTGCGACAGCGGAAATTACGCCGATATCAAAGGTCTGAGGAGCTGTGGTAACTGTCTCAGCAGCTTTGGGTTCTTCGACGGGCTCTGTTTCAGCAGGCTCGGTTTCAGCGGGAGCTTCGGGCTCGGTTTCGGGTTCAGCCACGGGTGCAGGTTCGGTTTCCGGCTCGGTTTCGGGTGCGTCAACGTGTCCGGCAACGTCGTTTGTCAGAGTGTATTTGTTGGAGTTCGCGCCGTCAAACCAAGCGGTATCGGACATAAGGCTCTGTGTGATGCCGTCGTGCTCCATAAGTACGTTTGCCATGGAGAATGTTGTGCCCTCAGCTATCTCAAGCGGGGGAATGGAATCTGTCCACACTTCTGCGGGGAGGAATGCTTCAATAGTGTAGCTGTTGCCGGTCTTTGTGCAGGCTGCTTTTACTTCGGGAACGTCGAAGCCCTGTGAGCCCGTGCCGAAAGTAAAGTGTTCGCCGACACCGACTTCTCCGTCAGCGCAGACAACGAGAGACCAGAAGTAGAGCGTGAAAGCGGTCGAGCCGGTCATTGTTGTGTCGGGGTAAATGCAGAACTGTATGCCGTCGCCGGAGTTGTACGAGCCTTCGCCGTATGTATGGACTGCGCCGTTTTCGGTTTCATCTTTTACATCGCCGAAGAAATAGATGCCGGCGTCGTCCCACATCCAGTAATATGTAGCGTCGGGGCAGGTGTCAAGGCTTCCTGCAACAGCGTTTGTTGTGTCGGCATTGACTTTGATCGCAAGCGCGTTCGCCCACTCGTCTTCTGTGATAACGCCGTCAATTGTCGGAGCAACCGCTGCTTTGGGGATGCTGCGTTCTTCGTTTTCGGTAGCTGCAGCGCCTGTTACAACAGCGGATGAGACTGTAAGAGCCGCAGCGAGGATAAGTGCCGTGAAAATTTTTTTCATGGTATAGTCCTCCGTTTAATATATTTATACGTTTGAAATTATAACATCATAAAAACAATTTGTCAATAGACATTACTCATATTTTTTGGTAAATTCCACAAAAACTACAACAATAGTTTATATAATGTGATAAAAGGTATAAAATGTGTTAAAATCACACTGTTTAATTTATAAATAACATTTAATAAATCAACATTCTGACGTCCGGAATATAAAGTTGCCCGCATGACTTGAAATTTTAACAATAATATGATATCATTGGAGCATCATCCGGTTTACAGTGAAAGGAAGTGTAATTTATGAAAAAAATCGGTATGCTCGCGCTCTCTCTTGCGGCGTCGATCCTGCTTTCCGCGACTGCTTTTGCGGCGGACGTTGAAAAGGAGAACATTGCTGCCACTGTTGTAGAGGGAAAGGAACGCCTTGCGGTTACAAGCGCGGTTTCCGACTACAGGACGGACTGCGACATGAGTGCGATATTCGACTGTGACTCCACCACCGCGGCTGAGTTCAAGTTTGACGAGGGCGAAGAAAAGGCAGTAAACGTGTACACCGCACTCTCGGGACGCGCAGTATCGGACACCTTTGCGCTTATGATCGGCGGTGAGAGCGGAACTGTTGTGGCGGTCAACGTATACGGCACGAACGACAGCACGCTTGACGACTGGTATCAGCTTAAGGTGATAAACCCGGCGGCTGAGCAGGACGGCTTCAAGGTATTTGAGATAAAGGAGTTCGCGCGCAAATACGCATACTATCGCTTTGAGTTCATTCTGCTTCAGGGAGATTACTTCACCCTGTCCGAGCTGGCTCTGTACTGCGACGAGGGCGAGGCCGTTGTGACAAAGTATATCTCCGACGGAGAAGTTGAAGCCGGCACGACCCCCGCGTCAATTGATATCCCCGTATCCGCCCCCGCAAAATCATCGATCCCGCTGTTCGACGTCTTTGGCATCAGATTCCAGTAAATCGAATAAAAATCACAGGAAGCTCTGAGCAATCAGGGTTTCTTTTTTCGTTAGCTTCGGGGGGACGGGGGGAACGGGACGCTTCTTGTAAGAAGCTTGGCAAGAACTTCAATCGGGGTGGTT
>JBJFHS010000052.1:0-5120 GCA_051893885.1 Eubacteriales bacterium | reverse complement strand
CATGCCCTTCATCACGGAGGAAATCTACTCGTCACTGCCTGGCGAAGAAGGCTGGATAATGGTAAAGGACTACCCCGAATTCAACGAAAAGTACACCTTCCCCGAAGCTGAGGAATCAATGCAGCGCACAATCGACGCAATCAAGGCGATAAGAGTACGCCGCGCCGAGATGGGTGTTGTTCCCTCGCGCAAGGCAAAGCTGTACATCGAGACAAAATACACCTCATCGTTTGAAAATTCCGCTGCTTTCTTTGAAAAACTGGCCTCCGCGTCGTCCGTTGAGCTGGTTGATGATTACGCAGACGAAAGCGCGGTGAAAATTATAACAGACTCCGCTGTAATTCACATTCCGCTCGGCGACCTTGTCGATTTTGAAGCCGAAAGAGCAAGACTCAGCAAGGAGCTCGCTCAGATGGAAAGCGAAATCAAACGCGCAGAGGGCAAGCTCTCAAACGAAGGCTTTATCAGCCGTGCTCCCGCCGCTGTAGTTGAAGCCGAAAAGCAGAAGCTCGAGAAGTACAAGGAAAAGCGCGACTCCATCCGTGAAGCCATCGCAAAGCTGGGTTGAGTGCAAAAATGCTTGATTTACCGAGAGTTTTTATAACGCAAAAGGGCGAAAAACACGCTAAAACCGGTCATCCTTGGGTGTTCGAGGGGGAGGTCATCAAAATTCTCCCCTCCCCGTCCCGGGCTGATATATCCGATTTGTCTGACGATGATATGCCCGTCGACGGCAGGCTCGTCAATGTTTTTTCGCGCAGCGAGGACAAGCCGTGCTACATCGGAACGGGGTTTTACAATTCAAAATCGAAAATCCGCGTCAGGCTGATCTCCACCAACGCCAACGACAGGTTCGACGAGGCTTTCTGGAGGCGCCGTCTGAAATACGCGCTCGACTACCGCAAAACCGTGATGGGCGAAGATTTTCACTCGTGCCGCCTGATTTTCGGTGAAGCCGACCAGTTTCCCGGGCTGACCGTCGATTTGTTCGAGGATGTGCTTGTTTGTCAGGTTCTCTCGCTCGGAATCGAAAAAATCAAAGGCACGCTGTTTTCACATCTCGTCGAGCTGCTTGACGATTACGGCGTGAAAGTCCGCGCGGTATATGAGCGAAACGACGTGAATCTGCGCGAAAAAGAGGGAATGGCGGAGTTCAAGGGGTATTTTATGGGCGGTGAAAATTCGGACGGCACGGTCAGGATCACCGAAAACGGCATAAAATACGACGTGGACTACGTAAACGGGCAGAAAACCGGATTTTTCCTCGACCAGAAGTACAACAGGCTCTCAGCGGCAAGGCTTGCAGGGGGCAAAAATGTGCTCGACTGCTTTACTCACACGGGAGCTTTCGCGCTGAACTGTGCCGCCTCAGGTGCCGCCCACGTGACCGCCGTCGACATATCATCCTCCGCAATTGAACAGACAAAGCACAACGCGGAAATCAACAACCTCTGCAGAAATATGGACTTTCTCTGCGCCGACGTGTTTGAGCTGCTGACGGAAATAGTGAAGAAAAAGGAGCAGCGGTACGACTACATCATCCTCGACCCGCCCGCGTTCACCAAGTCCTCGTCAACTGTAAAGGATGCTTTCCGCGGCTACAAGGACATCAACTACCGTGCGATGAGAGCCCTTCCGCGCGGAGGATATCTCGCAACGTGCAGCTGTTCGCACTTCATGAAGGCGGAGCTTTTCTGCAAAATGCTTCACGAAGCTGCGTCGGATGCCGGAGTGAGTCTGCGTCAGATTGAAGCCCGGACTCAGTCACCCGACCACCCGATTCTGTGGAACGTCGACGAAACGGACTATCTGAAGTTCTATCTGTTCCAGGTCGTATAGGCTATAGCTGCGCGGACTTATATTTTATTAACCTTCGCCGTTTTTCAGCTTTATTTTGTTCTGTTTGCCAATTGTTAATTTATTACAACTTCAACGGAGGAGGTACAAATTGAAGAAATCGAAATCGTTTGCGTTTTCCGCCTTTCTGATGGGGATAATAATACTGCTGTCAAAGCTGATGGGGCTGCTTCGCGACGTTCTGATTGCGCGCAATTACGGCACGACCGAGTTCGCCATAGCGTATGAAACCGCGTCAAAGCTGCCCGTCACGATATTTGACTTTGTCCTCGGAGGGGTCGTTACATCGGCTTTTATTCCGATTTACAACTCAATTTCGGTCAAAAAAGACAAAAAAGACGCACTTGATTTTCTCTCGTCGTACATCAATCTGATTCTGCTCATCACCGGAGCCATTGCGTTGATCGGAGAAATCTTCGCTCCGCTTCTCATAAATCTCATCGCACCCGAGCTCTCAGCCGAAACCGCGGAGCTGTCTGCATTTCTTACGCGGATAATGTTCCCGATGGTCATATTTGTCGGGCTTGCGTTTTCGTTTGTTGGTTTTTTGCAATCCGAGGGAGAATTCAACCTCCCCGCAGTGATTTCGCTCGTCTCCAACCTCATCATGATTTGTTATTTATTAACATTATCCGACAGGTTCGGAGTGGTCGGTCTTTCCGTTGCGATGCTCGTGGGATGGGCAATGCAGGCACTTGTTCAGCTCCCGAGTGCGCTGAAAAAAGGTCTGCGATACTCCCCGCGCTCGCCGATAAACACGCCGGAGATCAAGCGCGCCGCGAAAAACACGCTCCCGATTCTCATCGCAACATGGACGACCCCGCTGTGCAGCCTGATCAACACGCGGATTGCGTCAGGCATCGAGGGCGGTCGGGCGATCACGGCGCTTGGATACGCGAACAAGCTGTACATCATCATCGTCGGGCTGTTTTCGTTCGTCGCGACGAATCTGCTGTTTCCGTATTTTGCCAGATCAGCGGCGTCGGGCAACCGTGATGAAGCCGACAGAATGACGCGCGTTTCAATCCGGACTCTCGTGTTCATCATCGCGCCGATTTCGGTCGGAGTCGCACTTTTAGCCCGCCCGTTCATCTCGCTGATTTACGAAAACGGGACGTTTACCCCGAGCGACACACTGCTGACCGCCGAAGCTCTGAGATGCTACTCCGCAGGAATGATTTTCGCGGCGATTTCCGAGGTTCTCACGAAGTCGTTTTTCGCAGTGGAGCAGAACCGGATTCCGATGCTTTCCTCCCTCGTCTCGATGAGTGTTAATATTTTGTTGGTCGTTATCTTCGGAGACTATCTTTCGACCGGCGGAGTTGCGCTTGTTACCTCGATTGTATCCGCGGTAAACATGGTGTTCAATCTGATTTTCGCGTGCCGGAAAAAGCTCCTCACCCCTGCAAAGAGCGACGCAATCGACTTGGCAAAATCCGTGCTGTCCGCTCTTATAATGGGTGCGGGAATACTGATTTTCAGCAAATATGTCACTTTCGGCGGCAAAATCGCGTCTCTGCTTGTTCCGACACTTGTGGGAGTGGCAATTTACGCGCTCTCCGTACTGATTTTACGCAGCAGCGAAATGGAGTTACTAATTAAATTTATCGTCGGCAGGAAAAGCAAATCAAAGGAGGGCGAAGGCACAAATGATTAAGGTTCTCAACATTCTAACCGACACAAACATCGGCGGGGCAGGGCGGCTTTTGGTTAATTATCTGCACAATTTCGACCGGAGCAAATTTGACGTTAAAGTAGTTCTCCCCAGAAATTCCCAGCTCAAACCGTATGTCGAAGCCGAGAACTGGGAAGTTATGGAAATATGCGGCGGTGCGGACAAGAGCTTTGATTTATCCGCGGTGCGCGAAATTGAGAAGCTAATCCGCCTGTACAAGCCGGACATCGTCCACACGCACTCCTCGTTTTCGGGCAAGCTGGCGGCGTATCTGACCCGCGTTCCGTGCCGGTTTTACACTCGACATTGTGCGTTCCCGCAGCCGAAAAAGCTCACGACGTTCCCGGGAAAGCAGCTTAACGGGTTTATCAACAACGTGCTCTCTACAGATATAGTAGCTGTCGCGAA
The DNA here is from genome assembly GCA_051893885.1 of Eubacteriales bacterium. Taxonomy (GTDB): domain Bacteria; phylum Bacillota; class Clostridia; order Oscillospirales; family CAG-272; genus UMGS1696. Next base: position 1,180 of record JBJFHS010000052.1, on the reverse strand, counting down.
AGCAGCCGCCGACAACCTGACCGAGACCGGTGTCTCAGGTGACAAAATCACGGTCATCATAAACGGCGTCGAAGAAGTGCGCAGGACCACGCAAGAGGAGCAGTCGGAGCTGAAAAAAACGCTCGGGATAGGGGCCGGCACCTTTGTCTGCGGAATTTCTGCGCGGCTTGAGGAGTACAAGGGGCACAAATACCTCCTCGAAAGCGCGAAAATCGTGACCGAGCGGCATCCGAACACAGTTTTTCTGATAATCGGCGGCGGCAGCGAGGAGGAAAACCTGAAGAATCAGGCGGAAGAGCTCGGAATTTCGGACAAAATCATCTTCACGGGATTCGTCCACGACGTCGCGCCGTATTACAACATCATGCGGCTCAACCTCAACTGTTCGACAGGCACGGAAACTTCGTCGCTCGCGCTGTCGGAAGGCATGAGTCTGTCGATTCCGGCGATTGCAACGACTTACGGCGGCAACCCGTACATGATAAGCGACGGAGTGAACGGCTTTCTGGTACCCGAGCGCGATCCAGTGGCGATGGCAGACAAAATTTGTCTTTTGATCGAGTCGCCCGACCTTCTCCTCAAGCTGTCATCAGGTGCGCGCGAAATGTACGAAAAGAAATTCACCGCCGCTGCAATGACCCGCCAGCTCGAAAATCTATACGAAAAATCCTACGAGGCGCATAAAAAATAATGTGCGTTCGAGGGTGGAGACGAGGGGGACGCGGGGAGAACGGACGCTTCTTGTAAGAAGCTTGGCAAGAACTTCATACATTTTTATCATTTCTCGTTCAGTGCGTATGATATAGGTATCACTTCGGACGAGTCAGCTGGCCTCGCGGCTTGATATAGATATCCTCGACCTTAGAAGTAGTGGAGTGAGCTCGCAGGGACCGCTAACCCTGCTCGAGATAGCCGTATCGAACACCTTTATATAGTAACTTACTATAAAGAAATACTGACTCACGTGCGTGTTGAAGAAAAACTAAATTGCCAGTTTCGCAGCTGACTGAATTGTTTGTTCGCTTCAAAACGACGTGAGTCAGTATTATTTTATTATTAAGTTACGAAATCAAGGTATTCCATACGGCTATCTCGAGCAGGGTCTCGGCGGTCCCTGCGAGCTCACTCAACCCTTTCTAAGGTCGAGGATCGCTATATCACCCCGCGAGGCAGGAGAACC
>JBJFHS010000051.1:0-5151 GCA_051893885.1 Eubacteriales bacterium | reverse complement strand
ATACGACAGGCACGGAAATCACATAAAAGAAGAAAAACGCGGAGATATAGACAATAACCGCGCTCTCGATGCAATAAGTGACACGGTAGAGGTAAAGTACGGCATAATTACGCGCCGCTGTGACCTGAAGGGATTTCCGACAGAGCTTGGCTTTTACAATAAAAACGACACATATTACAGCTCTATTCAGGAGACTGAGCTGATAGTAGGTTTTCCCGTCCTTATACTTCATGCAAGCGCGGACGGAGAGTTTATTTTTGTTCAGTCATATTATTACGCAGGCTGGATTCCGTCGTCATGTGCCGCAGAAACCGATTTTGACGAATATCTGAACTATGCTTCTCCCGATAAATTTATCACAGTGACCGAACCTGAGGTGAATGTAAACGGAGTTGCGCTTTCTATGGGGTGCGTTCTTCCCTATGTATCCGAAGATGAATTATATTATTACGCTATGCTTCCGGTAAACGACGGCGGACTGAAAGGCGAGAAGGTTCGCATATCCAAAAACGAGGCGTGCTACGGATATATGGATTATACGATGAAAAATTATTATCGTCAGGCATTTTCATTCATCGGCACATTATACGGATGGGGCGGCTCGGATGGCGGCGTCGATTGTTCGGGCTTTGTCTGCGCGGTTTTCCGTTCGTTTGGAATATATCTTCCGCGCAATACCGGCGAACAGAGCAAATTCAACGGAGAAATTCAAAACCTCTCGGGGCTTAATTCGTCCTCAGCCTCATCAGTGCTCTCGGGTGTGGATTATCCCGCTTCGGTTCACCGAAAAGGCCACGTTATGCTGTATCTCGGAGAAGACGGCGGCAGTCACTACATTATCCATGCACCTCAGGGAGGAGAACGTGTTTGTGTAAATGCGCTGACTTTACCGGGGGAATTGACGAATATCTGTGTGATAAAATAACGTTAAATTCATGTAATCTTTATGATTTATGTGTAATATTGTTAAAAAAATGTTTTCAAACAGGTTGACACTCGTTTGTTTATAAGGTATAATAATTGTGTGAATAAAAAATTAAAAAACGTGGAGGATCAATCTTGAAAGAATCAAAAAATTATCCGCTTTACGATGTTACTCCGGTCAGTTCAATCCGCGATCTCCTTGATATGGCTGAATCGGAAGTTCCGGAAAAAATTGCGTTTAAATACAGAATCGAAGATGAAAAAATCAAAGAAATCACCTACGCCGGGTTTGTCCGCGATGTAAACGCACTCGGTTCAGCCCTTTGTGAACTTGGGGTTGTCGGCAGCCACATCGCACAGATAGGTGAAAACAGCTACAGGTGGGTTAATGTATATCTGACAGCTCTTGCGGGAAGCGGCGTCTATGTTCCGATAGATAAAGACCTGCCCGAGGCTGATGTTATAAATGTCATCTGTCACAGTGATTCCACCGTGCTGTTTTACTCCGAAAAATACGATAACCTTGTAAAAAATAACGCTGACGGCGCGCTTTCCGGCATCCGTTATTTTATCAGAATCTGCAACCGGGAAACAGATAACGACAGCGCACCGGATTATTTCGGCTCGGATAAGCGTTTTATGTCATTTGAAAAGCTGAAACAGCACGGTTATGAGCTGCTCGACACGGGTTATGATGAATACATGAAGCAGCACAGTGAGCCGTATGACCTCAAAATGATAGTTTATACCTCGGGAACAACCGGACTTGCAAAGGGAGTCATGCTGTGCGAGCACAACCTTGTTTCAATTGTATATTACGGTCTGCAGGTTTCCACGGTCTACGATGTATATCTCTCCGTTCTGCCGTATCACCACACCTATGAGGCTGTCGCGGGACTTCTGGTTTCTCTGCATCATCATTCGACGATATGTATCAACGAGAACCTGAAAACCGTAATGAAGAACCTCGTCACTTATAAGCCCGACTATATATACCTTGTTCCTGCGTTCGCTGAGGAATTTTACAGAAAAATCTGGTCGACCGCAAAACGCTCCGGCAAGGAAAAGGGACTTAAAACATTGATTAAGACGAGCAACAACCTTCGTAAAATCGGAATCGACGCGAGACAAAAATTTTTCGCCACGATTCACGAGAGTTTCGGCGGAAATTTAAAGAAAATTGTCTGCGGCGGAGCTCCTATTCGCCCTGAAATAGGTGAATTTTTCGACAGCATCGGCATAAATCTAATCAACGGATACGGCATTACCGAATGCTCACCCCTTGTAGCGGCAAACCGTGACTTCTTCAATGACTGGAACACGGTCGGATGCGTTCTTCCATGCTGTGAGGTCAAGCTCGAGGATGTAACTCCGGATGGTGTCGGAGAAATCTGCGTCAAGGGTGACATTGTAATGCTCGGATATTACAAGATGCCTGAGGCTACGGCAGATGTTCTGTCAGACGACGGATGGTTCAGAACAGGCGACTACGGTATGATAAACTCAAAAGATCAGCTCATCATAACCGGACGCAAGAAGAATATAATTGTGCTCTCGAACGGCAAAAACGTATATCCCGAAGAAATCGAGAATTATATTCAGAACATTCCGTATGTCAAGGAAGTCGTCGTTTACGGACTCAAAAACGAGTACGGAGAAGAATACAAACTCTGCGCCGAAGTTTTCCTTAACGCCGAAAAGCTCGAAGAACTCGGTATAACCAACCCTGCCGAAAGTCTGAAGAGCGATATAGCATCAGCTTGTTCTTCCCTTCCCGTCTATAAAAATATCGGCAAAATCGTAATTCGCTCCAAAGAATTTGACAAAACCACTACAAATAAAATAAGACGTCAGAGCATTGAAGGTCCTGATAAAGACTGAATTTACAGCGGAGCATTTCGTTTTGGAACTGTTCCGCTATTTTGATAAAGGAGAAAACAAAAAAACAATGGAAAAAAAGCGTAAAATAATCGTAATGTCTGCGGACGCGCTTGTCTCTGATGACATGGAGACGCTGTCCAAAATGCCGAACTTTCAGAAATACCTCGCCGGCGGTTCCTGCATCAAAAAGGTGAAGTCAATTTATCCCACAATTACGTATCCCTGCCACACAACAATGGCGACGGGCGTTTATCCCGACAAACACGGCGTCCCGGGAAATCTTGAATCTCCGTATCACTACATAAATTCGCCGATTCCGTGGAGATGGGACCACAAATTTGTGAATTCACCCGACATATTCGACGCGGCAAAAAAAGCAGGACTCACCACAGCGGCTGTGTTCTGGCCCGTCACCGGTAACCACAAGTCTGTTGACTACCTCATCGACGAATACTGGACGCAGTTCAAAGGCGACACGATTGAGGATGCAATGAGGCGGATGGGAACCAAAGAGGAGCTTATACCGATTATCACCCGACACAAGCATCTGCTGAAAGAGAGAATTCATCCCGATGCCGACTATTTCCTTCTCGCGTGCGCCTGTGACATAATCCGCGAATACAAGCCGGACCTGATGATGATACACCCCGCTGATATCGACGGAACGCGCCATCAGAACGGATTATTCGGCAGCCACATCGAAAAAGCTCTTGCCGACACGGACAACTACATCGGTCAGCTGATGAAGGCGTGTGAGGATGCGGGAATTATCGACGACGTAAGCCTTGTGCTGACCTCCGACCACGGACAGATGGACATAAAGCGCGTGATCAACATCAACGTATTTCTCGCCGACGCCGGACTTATCAGACCTACGGACGACCCGAAAAATCCGGAATGGGACGCATGGTGTCAGTCGGGCGGTATGTCTGCCTGCGTATATCTCCGTGACAAGAACAACAAAGAAGTTTACGACAAGACCTACGCACTTCTCAGGCATATGTGCGACGAGGGACTTTACGGAATCAGCCGCGTCTATACCGAAGAAGAAGCCGTCAGGGAGGAACATTACGGCGGAGAATTTTCGTTTGTGCTTGAAACCGACAACTACACGGCGTTTGGCGACAGGTACACCCGTCCGGCAGTTTCTCCTGCGAACAACGAGGACTACAGAAAAGGCAGAGCAACTCACGGATATCTGCCGTCAAAAGGTCCGACAGTAGTGTTCTACGCGAAAGGTCCGGCATTTAAGGAAAACACGGAGCTTGAAAACGGACTGCTCGTCGATGAAGCACCCACAATTGCCGCCGCTCTCGGATTTGAAATGCCTGACACGGACGGAAAACCGATTTACGAAATTCTCAGATAAACAAAAAATTGCCTTGAGGAGCATAGAGTAAACTCAGCAAACTCAGGGCAATTTTATATTTTATCTGACTGTTATTTTGTTGCGGTCAGATATTTTAAAAGCCTTTCGGCTGTTGTTTTCACCCAACAAAGGGCATAACAATTACTTTATGAATTTCTCGAATTCAAAGTAGCAGTCAAAATCCGTTTCCACGTAAATTTCATCCCATGAAACTTTCGCAAGAGTTACACCGAGGAAGCTCTTTGCATTAAGTCTGTGCTTGCCGTTGACCAATGTAACATCGTACGGGCACTTTGACGCAATACGTGCAAACTCGAGAATATCATTTGTTGTAACAAGTTCAACTTTGTAAAGATATTTGCTGTTGCAGATCATGGCAGTACCTCCTGTACAATCCAATCAAATTTTTTCGGCGGAGGAAATTTTTTATTCTTTCCTCTTGCCGTGTGTTATTATACACGATTTTTTGAGAATGTCAAGAGCCGAAATGAATGTTCTCTGTATTGACCGAAAAAACAGATTATAAGCTGATATCGCTTGTGTTAATGCACAAAATAAATGAGCGCGACTTGTGCAATTGAGACAGAGCCGGTTTACGTGAAGTGCGACTTATCTTGAACAATTGTTTATCATCTTCGCGCTTCAGGAAAAAAACGGTAGGAATAGAATGCAAATATTCTGTACACAATACGAACAAACAAAATTTTGGAGTCATATATGAAAGAGCACGGTTTTACTCTTGGAAAGAGAGTTTTCATCATTTCGTCCGCGTCCGTCGTGGGTCAGAAGGAAAAAAGCGGACCGCTCGGAGGTCTGTTTGACATAGGCGGAGACGATAAATTCGGCAAGGACACATGGGAAAAATCAGAGGCGGAGATGCAGCGTATTGCCTTGAGTATTGCGTTGAACAAAAGCAGTTTCAAAGACTGCGACATTGATGCGCTGTTTGCGGGAGACCTTATAAATCAATGTATTTC
>JBJFHS010000050.1:0-5192 GCA_051893885.1 Eubacteriales bacterium | reverse complement strand
GTACTCTTTCATGATTCCGATGAGGTCGATTCTGGTTCTTCCGCAGGTCGGACAGGAGATTACGTTCACACCTCCGCGTTCGTCAAGTCCGAGTGAGGAGAGAATCTCACGTCCGGCGCGCACCTCTTCAACCGGATCGGCGGTGAGAGATACGCGGATGGTGTCTCCGATTCCGTCGAGCAGGAGAGAACCGATTCCGACTGCGTTTTTCACAAGGCCGGAGTAATCGTCCCCCGCCTCAGTCACTCCGAGATGGAGCGGATATAGGCTGTTTTCACGCACGATTCGCGAGGCTTTTGTCATTTCAGCCACGTTTGAAGACTTGATTGAAATGACAATGTCGGAAAAGCCGCAGTCCTCGAGTACCTCCGCTTCGTTCAGGGCGGATTCGGCGAGGGCTTCGGCACATGGATGGAGGTATTTTTCAAGAATTTTTTTGTCGAGCGAGCCGCCGTTTACCCCGATACGTATCGGAATTCCCGCGCTTTTGCAGGCTTCGGCAACTTCCTTGACCTTCCATTTTTCGCCGATATTTCCCGGATTTATTCGGATTTTGTCGACGCCGTATTTTACGCACTCAAGGGCTATTTTATAGTCGTAATGTATATCGGCTACAAGCGGACATTTTACACCGCTTTCCTTGGCTGCGGAGAACACCTTTGCACATTCAGCACTCGGAACGGCAAGTCTCACAATGTCGCAGCCTGCGTTCTCGAGTGATTTTATCTGCCTTATCGAGTTTTCAAAGTCGGCGGCGGGCACATTTGTCATAGACTGGACGCTTATCGGATTGTCTCCGCCGATTTTCAGCTTTCTGAGCGCGACTGTATTTGTTTTTTTTCTGTCATACATAGTTTTCACCATTTCTATATCAGTCCGATGATATCCTTTACCGCTATAACCACCATCAGAATCATAAGCACAACAAGACCCGCAAAGTGAACATAACCCTCGATTTCGGGCTTTACAGGTTTTCTCCTGATTAACTCGATGAGCTGGAACAGGAGCCGTCCGCCGTCAAGAGCCGGAAGCGGAAGCAGGTTCATCACGCCGAGGTTCATGCTGATTACCACCGCGAGGTAAACGAGGTCGTCAATTCCCTCCTCAGCGGCTTCACCGAGAGCTTTTGTCACTCCGACAGGTCCGGATATGCTCTCTACGCCGTATCTTCCGCGAATCAGGTCATAAAGTGATTCCCAAATCATTTTGATTGTTGACGTTGAGCGGAAAAAGGCGTGCTTTAACACGGTGAGCGGTGTCTTTGTCTCGGGAAGAACCTTGAAATCCATATTGCCGAAGCGCGTTCCGGATTCTACAATAGTCGGGAACACACAGTCTTTTAGAGTAATGCTCTCTCCGTCGCGGATAACGGTTATGTCGATCGGCTCTACACCTTTGCGCATAATCTCGTAAATCGTCTCGTTGGCTATGTGAACGCGGGTACCTTCGACATGAGTTATTTCGTCGCCGAGTCTGAGACCTGCGGAATATGCGTAATTATGGCCGTTTTCATCCTCGACAAAAGCGCCGATTACATTCGACGGCAATGTGTTCTGAGACGCGACAAGCATTGACATAACGAGAATTCCGATGACAATATTCATAAATGCACCGGCACCGGTTATGATAATTCTCTGCCAGAGCGGCTTTTTGTTGAATGCGTTTTCGTCGTCTGACGTTTCATCCTCGCCCTCCATGCTGACAAAACCGCCTATCGGAAGCGCGCGGAGGGAATATTTTATTCCGTTTTTCTTTGATTTGCGCGAAAAAATCGTCGGGCCCATGCCGATTGCGAATTCGTGAATCGTCACCTTGAAAATCCGGGCAAATGTGTAGTGCCCCAATTCATGGATGAATATGAGAAATCCAAAAATCAGCAAAGCCAGAACTATATACCAGATACTTATAATACTCACACCTTTTTCAGAATTTTGATTCGACGTAATCATCAATAATCTGTCGGCAGATTTTTTTTGCTTCCGCGACCGATGTATCGATGGTATTTACGTCGATATTATATAATACATTAATTTTTTCGAGAGTTTCTATCACCATTGATGAAATATCTGTAAATCCGATGCCGCCGCGCAAAAATTCCTCAACTGCGACCTCATCTGCGGCTATAAGTGCGGCCGGAGCTGTTCCTCCTGTGCGGATTGCGCTTCGTGATGCGTTCATCAGAGGAAAAGCTGCGTTGTCCGGCTCGGAGAAAGTGAGCTTCGCTATTTCGGAGAGATTGAGCTCGCCGCCTTCAATTTTCGCGGAATTCGGTGCGGTCACGGCATATCTGATGCAGTCTCGCATATCGGGACGTCCGAGCTGTGCAGTCATTGTGTTATCATTATACTCAATCATGGAGTGTATTATGCTCTGCGGATGGATTATGACGCCGACCTTGTCCTCGCTGAAGCCGAAAAGCCGCACCGCTTCGATAATTTCAAATCCCTTGTTCATCAGCGTCGCCGAGTCAATTGTGATTTTTCTGCCCATTTTCCATGTCGGGTGACACAGAGCCTCTTCCGGAGTCACATTTTTCATCTCCTCAAAGCTGAATCCCAAAAAAGGACCGCCCGAAGCAGTGAGAATGATTCTCTTGACATCTCTCTTATCACGGTTTTCGAGAAGCCGATAGACCGCACTGTGTTCGCTGTCGACGGGAATAAGCTCGCCACCGTTTTTTTGTACAGAATCAAAAATAATATCTCCTGCCGCGATTATTGCCTCTTTGTTAGCCATGGCGATTCGTTTTCCGGATTCCGCAGCGGCCACGGCATAGTCAAGTCCGGCAAGTCCGGCTATGGAATGGAAAATTATGTCGGCTGAGGTTTCTCTTACCGCGGAGAGAACCTCGTCTTTTTTATATAAAATCTCGACTTCTGTACCTGTCAGCTTGCTTTTCAGGCTTTTCGCGCATTTCTCACCCGACACCACTGCAATTTTCGGCCTGAAGCGACGTATCTGCTCCGCAAGAAGTGTGGTGTTTTCGCCGGCCGTCAGCATTTCCACCTTTAATCCGAGTTCCTCAATCACATCGAGCGTCTGGATTCCGACCGAGCCCGTTGAACCTAAAACTGCGGCTGAAGTAATTCTGCGTTTGTTTGCTGTCTGTATTTCTGCCATTGCTGTACCTCAGATAAGAAATCCCGATGTCATTGGGAGACAGGATATTATATAAAGTATCGGCGCGGTCATGATGACACTGTCGAAACGGTCCATTACTCCACCGTGTCCGGGAAAAATGAAGCCGTAATCCTTTATGCCGAATCTGCGTTTGACAGCCGAAGCGGAAAGGTCTCCAAGCTGCGATATCGCCGAGACAAGCGCGCCTGAAATCACGAGGAGTAGATAGCTTGTGTCTGCGGACGAATCAAAGAACCGGTTTATGATAAATCCGTACAGAGCAAACGCCGCCGCTGCAAAAACAATGCCCGCAATGCTTCCCTCTACGGTTTTTTTAGGTGAAACTTCCGGGATGAGCTTGTGTTTTCCGATAAGTCTGCCGAAAATATACGCAAAAGTATCGCTGACCCACGGGCCGATGAAAACGAGCAGGTAGAGATATTTTCCGTTTTCGCGCAGCAGGGTGATGCAGGTGAACGATACGGCGATGTAGAACACTCCCATGAAAGTCGACGCTGAAATTGTATAGTCCAGCTTTCCTTTTGAAAAAACGTCGGCTGCATATACCCCGATAAGGTATAGAATGCACAGTGCGAACTCGATTTCCACGGTATTTTCGTCGGTGAAATACGGTATGAGCGGCATTGCGGCTCCGAGAATGAGCGATAGAGCTGAGAGGACGTAATGTTTTCTGACTCCAACGCATCCGAGCATCTCAAAAACTCCGACTGCGGAGAGAAGCGCCATCACAGTGGGAAAAATTACTGTATCTGAAAACACGCAGACAGGAATGAAAAGAGCGATTGCCACGACTGCGGTTATAGTTCTCTTTAACATTTTTATGCTTCCTTTATATTAAACTGCCTTATACATTGCCCCATCGGCGGCTTCGTCTCGCAAAATCGAAAACGGCTTCGTCGACATCGGATGGGGTAAAATCGGGCCACATTTTGGGAGAAAAATAAAATTCTGAATATGCGCTCTGCCAGAGAAGGAAATTTGAAATTCTCTCCTCGTTTCCGGTTCTTACGACAAGGTCAGGGTCGGGACAGCCGCGGGTGTACATTGCCGAGCTGAGATCGTCCTCTGTCAGGAGCTTTTTTCCGCTCAGGATAAGCTCGTTTACCGCGTGGACTATTTCTGCCCTGCCGCCGTAATTCATCGCTATATTGAGTCTGTACGGGCGTCCTGTGGTTTCTTGCTCGAGCTTTTTGGCTTTCACACCGATGTTTTCGCTGAGCTGCGCCGGTTCTCCGATGAACCTGAACTCTATATCGCGCTCATCCGCAGCCTCTTTGATATAGTCGAGGAACAGCTTGAAAATTGCTTCGACTTCATGGCGCGGGCGTTTTATATTTTCTGTCGAAAAGGCATAGACAGTGCAGCATTTTATCCCTATGCTTTTGGAATAGCGCACGATTTTTTTGAAGTTTTCCGCTCCTGCCTTATGTCCTGCCTCTCTCGGAAGTCCCCTGCTCTGAGCCCATCTTCCATTGCCGTCCATTATGAACGCGATGTGTTTAAGCCCGCTTTTCTCTACAGCTTCTGCGGGTGTGGTGCCGGCGGGGATGATGTTGATATTCTGCATATTTTTTCTCCGGATATTAATTTTCTGCGAATAATTTTAACGCCCGGCTTTTGGGTGATTAACCGCATAACACCGGGCGTATGTTTTTAATCAGGAATTCAGATCTCCATGATTTCCTTTTCTTTGACTGCTGTAATAGACTCTATTTCCTTGATATACTTGTCGGTCAGATCCTGAATGGTCTTATCGGACTGCTTCTGCTCATCTTCGGTCATTTCACTGTTCTTTTTCATAGCCTTGCTCTTGTCGTTTGCATCGCGTCTGATATTGCGGATCGAAACCTTTGCTTCTTCGCTCATTTTTGCGATATTCTTTTTGATTTCTTTACGGCGTTCCTCGGTGAGCTGGGGGAATACGAGGCGGAGCACTTTGCCGTCGTTCATGGGTGTGATACCAACATCGGATGCAAGTATTGCTTTTTCGATACTCTTGAGAGTGGTGGCATCCCACGGCTGGATAACGAGAGTTTTAGGGTCGGTTACTT
>JBJFHS010000049.1:0-5193 GCA_051893885.1 Eubacteriales bacterium | reverse complement strand
ACCGTGAGGAATGAGGAGCTCGCCGTCGTATGCGGGAAGGTTGTCGATTTCTTCTTTGGTGAGTTCGTTGAAAATCTGGTCGGTTGAGGAGGAGATGACCTCGTAAAGTCCGTTAGCGTTGTCCTCGATAGCCTCGTTTACCATACGTGCAGACGATTCCTTCGGAGATCCGCCGTAGTCGCCTGTGCCGTAGTACATCGCTCTGTAGGGGCAGCCGGTGTACTTCTCGTTGTGCTCGATGTCGCGGAGATATTCTTCCCTCTTGTTGACGGGAGTGTTGTTTTCGTCGTTGTTGAAATTGTAAGTGTAGTTGCCCTCAAGAAGTGAGCCGATGACGAAGTTTCCGTCAGGTCCGACCCATTTTCCGAGGTCCATGCGGGGTTTATCCTTGACAGGCATCGGTTTTGTCACCGTTCCGTCTTCTTCGTATATAGGGCCGCCGACACCCCAGACGAGCTTCTGAGTGGAGAAGCCGTTCAGACCCATGTGAGCTTCAATTGACGGGAGTGCGTATCTGAAGCCGAAGCAGTCTGTAAGGAAGATATCGGTACTCTTTTTGCCGAATTCCTTTTCAAAATATCCGTTTCCGTAGAGAACCTGACGCATGAGAGCTTCGGATGAAGGAACGTTGACGTCCATAGCATCCCATGTGCTTCCCGCGACGTTCCATCTGCCCTCGGCGATATATCCCTTGAGCTTTTCATAAAGGTCGGGATAGTATTCCTTTGCGAGCTTGTAGCGGAATGCGCCCTCAAAGTTCATTCTGTAGTGCGGGTACTTTTCCATAAGCTCGAAGTTGTTTTCGAGTGTGCTTTTGACACAGTCGCGAATGGTGTCCTGAATGGTCCAGTTCCACTGTGTGTCAAGGTGTGCGTTTGACACAACGTAAAGCTTTTTCTTCTTTTCCATTGTTTTACCTCTGATGAAAATAATTACTGAAGATACTTATATCACAATCTGTCGTATTTTTGGTTGCCATTTTATTAACAATCAAAGTATAATATGATAATTTGACGTTATACGGCTTCTTCCGCGATTTTTCTTGCGACAAACACTCCGCTTGCCGATGCGTGTGAAAGTGAGTGTGTGATTCCGCTTCCGTCGCCTATCATGTAAAGACCCTTATAGCTGCTCTCGAGATTTTCGTCGACTGAGACTTCCATATTGTAGAACTTTACTTCGACGCCGTAGAGGAGCGTGTCGTCATTTGCGCAGCCGGGAGCGATTTTGTCGAGCTGATAAATCATTTCGATAATTCCGTCGAGGATTCGCTTTGGCAGAACCAGGCTCAGGTCTCCCGGAGTTGCGGTAAGAGTCGGCGTAACGAGGCATTCTTCGATTCTCTTTGTGTTGCTACGTCTTCCGCGTACAAGATCTCCGAAACGCTGGACTATAACTCCTCCGCCGAGCATATTTGAAAGCCGTGCGATGCTCTCGCCGTATCCGTTGCTGTCTCTGAAAGGCTCGGAGAAGTGCTTTGACACCAGCAGAGCGAAGTTTGTGTTGTCCGTGAGCTTTGATTTGTCCTCGTAGCTGTGACCGTTTACCGTGACGATTCCGTTTGTATTTTCGTTGACCACAATTCCGTGCGGATTCATGCAAAATGTTCTGACACTGTCCTCGTAATTCGCGGTGCGGTACACAATTTTGCTTTCGTACAGCTCATCCGTAAGGTGTGAGAACACGACGGAAGGTATCTCGACTCTGACTCCGATGTCGACGCGGTTTGATTTTGTCTCGATATTGAGCTCGCGGCAAATATGCTCCATCCATTTGCTTCCGCTTCTTCCCACTGATACCACGCAGTCTTTGCAGGTGTATTTTTCGTCGTCGGCACACTGAATTTCAAATCCTCCGTCAATTACGGAAATAGCCTGAACGGGAGTTTCAAAGCGGATATCGACTTTATCTTTCAGGTGGTTGTAGAGGTTTGTCAGCACAACATAGTTTTTGTCCGTTCCGAGGTGTCTGACTGAGGCGTCAAGGAGGTTCAGCTTGTTCTGAATACAGAGCTTTTTGAACTTCGAGCCGGCGGTTGTATAGAGCTTTGTTCCCTCTCCGCCATAGCTCATGTTGATTTCGTCGACATATTTCATCAGCTCGAGCGCCTTCTTTTTGCCGATGTGCTCGTATAATGTGCCTCCGAAATCGTTTGTTATATTGTATTTTCCGTCAGAAAAAGCCCCTGCTCCGCCGAATCCGCTCATTATTGAGCAGCTTTTGCATCCAACGCAGCTCTTTATTTTTTCTCCGTCAATCGGGCAGCGTCTTTTTTCGAGCGGATGACCTGACTCGAAAATCGCTACTTTCAGTTCGGGTTTTTGTTTTATCAGCTCGTACGCGGAGTAGATGCCCCCGGGTCCTGCGCCGATTATTATTACATCGTAATTCATTTATTTCTCCGATAGCTGTTCGTTTTGTATTTTTTTACGCTGTTATCTGAAACAACCTTATTTATTATACTCATTCGGACAATTTTAGTCAAGTATTTTTTGTTTTTGCAGCTGTAGAGTAAAAATATGTCCCAAAAAATCATTACAATGACAAAAACTCCCGGGCAGCAAGATAAACTGCAAAGGAGTTTTCTGACGTTAATCTGTGTTATTGTCAATTGAGTCCGGCAAATCGGGTGTTTCCTGCGGGCTTTCTTTTGGCATGAATATCGGCTCAGTTTCAAAATTTCGTATTGGAGGGTCGTTATAGTAAAAATCGAGCGAGGTTTCGGCGTTCTTCTGCCTCAGTTTTTCGTCGGTTTTCTGCCTTACCAGTGCGCATATGACTGCCGCCGCAGGTACGCCGAGAATCATTCCCGCAAATCCGAAGAAACCGCCGGCTAAAGTGATTGCGATAAGCACGGCAAGGGATGTAAGTCCTGTGGAGTTGCCGAGAATTTTGGGACCGATTATATTTCCGTCAATCTGCTGGATTATTAAAATCATGATGATGAACCACAAGGTCATCTTAGGGTCGGCAATAAAGATGATAAATGCGCTCGGAATAGCTCCGATGAACGGGCCGAAGAACGGGATAATGTTTGTTATTCCGATAATCACACTGATGAGAGGTGTAAACGGCATTCCGATAATTGACATGACGATAAATACGAGGAGTCCGATAATAACGGAGTCTATCAGTTTGCCGATTATGAACCCGCCGAAGGTTTTGTCCGTAAAGCGCATCAGGTTTACTAAATTTACGTAATGACGGCGGTTCAGTACGGCTGACAGCATTTTTTTCAGCTTAGCTATCAGTTTTTCCTTTGAGGCGAGGAGATATACCGCGACAATGATTCCTATAAGCGCGTTTTTGACTTCAATCACAAAGCTTCCGGCGTATGAAATGATGTATTTGGCGCCCATTTCAAGGTATCCGTAAAATCCGGAAATGAAGCTTTTCAAGTCTGTCGAAATTTCGTTTACGTCGAGGAATTCGGAAAGATTTTCGTATCTGCCGTTGAACAGCGGAAATTCGCGTATGATTTTATCTACAAGGTTCTGCGCGGCAGTGATATACCCGTTTATCTGGGCTTCGAGCTCGACAAAGCTTCCGACAACCTGCGGTATGATCAGAACAACCAGAACCGTTACCACAAGCAGAAAAAACAGCATTGTTATTGTGACTGCAAGCGGTCGTTTCAATTTGGTTTCAGCCCATGAGTTTTTCCTGAAGCGCAATATTTTGTTTTCGCACATTTTCATAAACGGCGAAAAAAGATAAGCTATTATAAATCCGTAGGAAAGCGGAGAGATAACATAGAAAAATTTGTCAACTGCAGATTTTACCGCGTTCAGATTTGATATTATCAGAAAAAATGTAATTCCGCAGAACAATGCTAAAATCACATATGCGAAAATCTGAGCGTACTTTTTGTTTTTCAGAAAACCAAACATTTTACCCTCCTTTATTTGTTTTATAAATTATACATTTACATCCCGCTTCGGTCAAGTATTATTTTGTTTTTTTAATGTAAAGATAATGAAAGCCGTGCCGCACGGTATATGAAATTATTATTCGGTTACCCTGTAGTCAAGGTAATCGAGGAATCTCTTTACCGTGAGAGAGGCTGTGCGTCTGTCTTTCATCGCGAGAGCTATTTTTCGGTATGCAGGAACGTCAAGGTCTTTTATGACAATGCGGTACGGCACCCGTTTTAATATGAGCTCCGGCAGAATGCTGATTCCGAGCCCGGATTCCACCATCGACATCAGGCTGTAGTCATCCCATGTTGTGAAGTGTACCCGAGGGTGCAGGTCATAGGCGATGAGCAGCTGGGATATCTCCCCCTTTTCACCTTTTTCGAGAAGCATGAACGGCTCTTTTTCAATCTCATCTTTCGGGAAACGCTCATACGAAGCAAAAGGATGATTTTCCGGAAGTATTACTTTCAGCTTATCGTCGGCTAAAAAAATCGTGTCGAATTCGCTTCGGGTCGGGAGTATCAAAAAACCGCAGTCCACCCTGCCCTCCGCTATCCACTCTTCGATTTCTCCGTAGTCGCCCTGAAGCAGCTCGTAGTCGATGCCGGGATAATCGCTCTGAAAGTGCTTAATGATGTTGGGGAGCCAGTGCGTCGCTATACTCGATATTGTTCCGATTCTGATTATGCCGGAGCGCAGTCCGTTCAATTCGTTTACCTGATTCCACAGCTTTTCGTACTCCGAACAGAGTGATTTCGCGTACGGCAGCAACAGTGTCCCCTCGCCTGTCAGCCTTACTCCGGATCTGCTTCTCTCGAGCAGCGTCAGATTGCACTCTCCCTCAAGCTCACTTATCATGCGGCTGATACCGGACTGCGTATAGTGAAGTATTTCAGCCGCCTTTGTGAAGCTGCCGTATTCCACGGTTTTGACGAACGCGAGATATTTGATTATATTCTTGTCCATTCTGTCATCCTGTAATAGATTATATGTGATTTGCATGACGAAATGTAATCTTAAACATGATAAACATTCGCTTTTGTTATTGCAGATAATATGATATACTATGAAAGCTGTTTTGGCAAGAGGAGAATGAAAAAATAATGAACAAATCTTTATTAAAATATCTCGCGGCGCTTTTACTTTTCGGAACAAACGGAATTGTTTCAAGCCGCATCGCACTCTCAAGCTATGAAATTGTTTTCTGGAGATGTCTTCTCGGAAGCATATGCCTGCTCGCGGTATTTCTTCTGAGCGGCCATCGTTTCACATTCAT
>JBJFHS010000048.1:0-5198 GCA_051893885.1 Eubacteriales bacterium | reverse complement strand
ATATCCCATCCAATCCGCAGCTCCGCCGAAGAAACACGCCTCAGAAGCAGCTGGTTTTCAATACACTTGTAAAGCTCGGAAGCCACGTTTCAGCCGGAGAGATATATAAGGAAATCGCGAAGACGACGCCGGATTTCAGCAGAGCAACCGTCTTCCGCGTACTTTCAGACATGGCGGACGATGGAATCCTGCTCCGTGTATTCACAACCGGCGGCGACTGCAAATACGACGTCACGACATACCCGCATTACCATGTGATATGCAGAAAATGCGGCAGGGTTTCCGACGTGAAGCTGGACTCCGATATAGAGGTAATGTCACATCTCGTTTCGGCGTCGGGCTACAGTGTTGAAGACGTGTTGATCGAGCTGAGCGGTTTGTGCCCGGATTGCTCGAAAAACAGCAGGACTTAAATTTCAGACATCATGCAAAACCCAGAATCAAAATAAATTTTTTACAAAATAAAGGAGAAAATTACAATGAAAAAATGGAGATGCACAGTTTGCGGTGAGATAGTGGAAAGCGACGTTCGCCCCGATAAATGTCCTCTTTGCAAGGCTCCCGGCGAAAAGTTTGAAGAAGTTGTTGAAGCAGAAGAAATGACATGGGCTACCGAGCACGTTGTCGGCATCACCGAGGGCGTTCCGGAAGAAATCATCGAAGGTCTCCGCGCTAACTTCAACGGCGAATGCACAGAAGTAGGTATGTACCTCGCTATGTCGAGAGTTGCTCACCGCGAAGGCTATCCCGAAATCGGTCTCTACTGGGAAAAGGCTGCTTACGAAGAAGCTGAACACGCTGCTAAGTTCGCTGAAATGCTCGGCGAAGTTGTAACACCCTCCACAAAGACAAACCTCGAGCTCCGCGTTGCAGCTGAAAACGGCGCTACAGCAGGCAAGTTCGAGCTCGCTAAGATGGCAAAGGCTGCCAACCTCGACGCTATTCACGACACAGTTCACGAAATGGCTAAGGACGAAGCCCGTCACGGCAGAGCATTCAAGGGTCTCCTCGACAGATACTTCGGCAAATAAGATAAAGTTTACTTAAAATAAGCTGGTGCTTTTATGAAATACGCTGAAAACGAACTCATATGCAAGTGCAAAAAGGTAACGTATAACGATATCGAAAAGGCGCTGCACAACCATCAGACACTCGCGGACGTTGAAAAGGAATTTGAGGAAGTTCAGAAGGCTACGCACTGCTCGACCGGATGCGGAAAATGCCACGACAAAATCATGGACGTCATTTCCCAGATCATCAGCGGCTGATTATTCAATATAAACAACAAGGAGTATCGCTATGAAAAAATATGTATGCCCCTGCGGCTATGAATACGACCCCGAAAAGGGCGACCCCGAAAACGGAATCGAGCCCGGAACAGCGTGGGAAGACCTTCCGGAGGACTTTGAATGCCCCATCTGCGGACTCGGAAAAGAAGAATTCGAGGAAGTTGACGAATAATTTACAGAGACGGACGGACTGAAAAAGGTTCGTCCTTTTTTGTTGCTCCAAGGAGGGGACTGCGGCTTTGTACTTCATCGCGGAACTAAATTTAAAAATGACAAAAAATATTAAAAAAAGACAATACCCGATCGCAAGCCGATGATATGATTAAACTAAAAAATACTTATAATCAATTATTGTAAAAAATCAGAAAAAATACGCATGAGCGGCGAAATTGTGTTATAATAAGGTATCATTTTTTCGCCGTATAATCATGTTTAAGTTAAATTTATAAATTAAAAAGGTATTGCCATGAACAATGAACTTCTTATCAAAACCGCAATCGAATCGGGGGCGACTAAAGCTGTAGTCATTCCCACAAGTCAGCTTGTTGTATCAGCTCACTTCCGTGAAATATGTGCACAAAACACCTGCGGAGCATACAACCGCTGCTGGATGTGTCCGCCGGATATCGGCCCGATCGACGAGCTGATGGCGAAGCTGATGACCTATGCAAATGGAGTGTGGTATCAGACGATACATGAAATCGAGGACAGCTATGACATCGAGGGAATGTTCGCCGCTTCCGCAAAACACTCCGGAGTGAGCCAGAATATCAGCAAAAATGTCTTTCCGCTTCTCGAGGACGCCGGAATCACACATTACCTCCATCTCAGCTGCGGCGGATGTCACCTCTGTGAAAAGTGTGCGAAAGCCACAAACGAGCCGTGCAGAAAGCCCGATAAGGCTCTGTCATCCCTCGAAGGCTACGGCATAAATGTGTACGAAACGACGAAGAACACCCCTCTGAAATACATAAACGGTCAGAACACCGTGACATATTTCGGAATGGTGCTGTTCGGGGAAAACGAGTAACGTCACAGATAGAGAAAGGGGAGTGTTCAAAATGGCCTTGCTGACTGTTGTAACTCCGGGAGGGGAAAAGGTCAATCTCACATTCACACCGCCGATGAAGCTTGACGACGCGCTGGCTGAACTGAAGCTGAGCGTCCCTCATCCGTGCGGAGGCCGTGGAGTCTGCGGAAAGTGCGCAGTAGAGCTCTCGGGAGAGGTGAGCGAAGAAAGTGACGCCGAAAAAAAAGCGGGTACCAGACTGTCCTGCAAAACCGTGCTTCTCGGAGACGCCTGTGTCACTCTGCCGAACGATGGCGGGATGGAGCAGATTCAGCTCTCCGGCGGCGTTCGCAGCGAATCGTCAAAGAGAACAGACAGCCCGACAGACGCTGAAAGAAGATACGGCATCGCTGTCGACATCGGAACCACAACCCTGGCGCTCTCTCTGTGCGAACTGAACAGCGGAGAGGTTGCAGCTGAGGAGGCTATGGTGAACCCGCAGACCGCTGTTGCCGCAGACGTAATAGGCAGAATTGAAGCCGCTATGAAGGGAAAACTTTCTTCGCTTGAAGAAATGATAACCTCTGCGATATGCGGCATGGCGGAAAAAGCTCTGAAATCCGTGTCATGTGGGAAAAATCCGCCCGAAAACATAAAAAATATAGAAAAAATCGTGCTCACGGGAAACACCACGATGCTGTACCTGCTCACCGGCAGAGACCCGGAGCCGCTCTCTCACGCACCGTTTATCGCCGACACACTTTTCGGAGATTACTCGGATGTCAGGGCGGGTGACGGGGCTGTAAAGGCGTATCTGCCTCACTGCATGAACGCTTTTGTTGGTGCGGACATCACCTGTGCGGTTCTGGCGAGCGGTATGTGCGAACGGGACGAAATATCGCTGCTCTGCGACATCGGTACGAACGGTGAAATCGCGCTCTGGAAGGACGGAACTCTTTACGTCACCTCAACGGCAGCAGGACCGGCATTCGAGGGAGCGGGAATAAGCTGCGGCTGCGGTAGTGTTCGCGGTGCTGTCGACGGAGTAAGTGTCGAAAACGGCGAGGTTGTCATACACACAATCGGAGACATCCCCCCCGTCGGAGTGTGCGGAAGCGGACTTATCGACCTCATCGCCGCGCTTTATCAGACTGAAGTGATCGACGAGACCGGAGCCATGGAGGATGATTACGTGCTCGGAGGGGACGTATGCCTTGAGCCGCGTGACGTGCGTGCGGTTCAGCTCGCGAAAGCTGCAATAGCCGCCGGAATCGACACAATGTTTTCAGCAGCCGGAATCACGCCGGATGAGGTCAGGTGCCTGTACATAGCGGGAGGATTCGGAAGTCACCTGCACATCTCCTCAGCGGTCGCAATCGGTCTGATTCCGGAGGAGCTCGAGGACAAAGTAAAGGTTATCGGAAACGGCTCGCTGTCAGGTGCAAAAGAAATCCTGCTCGACGAAAATATGAAAAAAAGGTCGGCGGAAATCGCTTCAAAGTCGGTTCACGTTGACCTTGGCGGAAATCCTATGTTCAACGACAGCTATGTGGAGCATATGTTTTTCCCGATGTAATTGACTAATACACCTCAATCTGACGCAGGAGGTAAAAAATATGTACACACCGAATTATAAAAATCTCGAAAACGCGGCGCGGAATCTGCCGACAGACCGAATACCGCTGTACGAACATATCATCGGCGCGGATTTTATAGAAAAAGCTACCGGTGAGCGTTTTGCATACCTTTTCGGCGGCGATTATGACTCAAAGAGAAAATTTTTCACGATTTTTAACAATTTCCAGCGCGAAATGGGATATGACGCGGTTCCGTACGAAGGATGCGTCAGTTCTATTCTTCCCGGAGGCGGCGCGCTCGGCGGACACAAAAAGGGTGTGATCGGATGCCGTGAAGACTTTGAAAAATATCCGTGGGATACCCTTGCCGACAGGTATTTCAGCGTCCACGACGAGTATTTCAGAGCCCTGCGCGACACACTGCCGGACGGAATGAAGGCGGTCGGAGGAGTCGGAAACGGCGTTTTTGAGTGCGTTCAGGACCTTGTGGGATATATGGACCTGTGTTATATCAAGGCTGACGACCCCGAGCTGTACAGGGATCTGTTCAACAAGGTCGGAGAAATTATAAGCAGCATATGGAAAATTTTCCTTGAAGAATACGGGGATATTTACTGTGTGTGCCGCTTCGGAGACGACCTTGGCTTCCGCACGTCAACACTCATCAGCGCGGACGACATAAAAGAGCTTGTTATACCGCAGTACAAAAAGGTTGTTGACATGGTTCACAAGGCGGGAAAACCGTTCCTGCTCCACTCGTGCGGATGTATTTTCTCCGTCATGGATGATATGATAGATGTGGCGGGAATCGACGCGAAGCACTCGAACGAGGACGCAATCTCGCCGTACAGCCGCTGGATAGACGAATACGGAGACAGAATCGGAAACTTCGGCGGGCTTGATACTGACGCGCTGTGTGACGTGAACAACTGCGATATCGAAAAATACACCGGAGATGTTTTCGAGGTCTGCGCTAAGAAGGGTCACGGCATCGCCATCGGCAGCGGAAACTCAATCCCGTACTACGTCAGCGTGGAGAGGTACATGAAGTCAAACAAAATCCTTCGCAATCTTCGCGGTGAAATTCTGTAAAATAAAAAGGCAGGTATGTTTTTACCTGCTTTTTGTTTTGATGGTGACAGAGCGTGATATTTTAAATTGATTGGTGAAAAGCGCGATAAAAATATCAAAACCCCCGATAAACACCGAGGGCTTCGATATGTAAATATTCACGGAGAAGGAGAGATTTGAACTCTCGCGCCGGTTAACCCGACCTACACCCTTAGCAGGGGCGCCTCTTCGGCCTCTTGAGTACTTCTCCGT
>JBJFHS010000047.1:0-5234 GCA_051893885.1 Eubacteriales bacterium | reverse complement strand
TCGTAACAAAGGCGGGGTTCAATCCGTCTTTTTACGTGTTAAAAAATGAACGAACAGAAATTATCTCTCGACGGAAGGCTTTCGGCTGCTGCGGAGTTTGTTCGAGAAAATTCGGTCGTCGCGGATATCGGAACGGACCACGCATTTCTGCCGATTTCGCTGATTCTGAGCGGGAAAACACGCTTTGCAGTCGCCTCAGACGTAAATCGCGGTCCGCTTGAAAGAGCTCGTTGCGGCGCGGAAAAATACGGCGTGACTGACAGAATGCACTTTGCGCTCTCGGACGGCCTTGACGGATTCGACGCGGAAAAATACGGTGTCACAGATATTGTTATCTGCGGGATGGGCGGCGAGCTTATTGAGAAAATCGTGCGCGCGTCGGATTACACTAAAAAATGCGGCGTAAGGCTCGTGCTGCA
This sequence comes from Eubacteriales bacterium, assembly GCA_051893885.1. GTDB lineage: Bacteria > Bacillota > Clostridia > Oscillospirales > CAG-272 > UMGS1696. Next base: position 4,815 of record JBJFHS010000047.1, on the reverse strand, counting down.
GCCGATGACATTTGCTCCGGAGCTGCGGCTTTTCCTTCTCTCAAACGGATATCATATATTGAATGAAAAATTATGCACCGCAGCGGGAAGAATATACACTGTAATTTCAGCCGAATATGACGGAATAAAGCGTGAGTACACTGAGTCGGAGCTTCTTCTCGGAAAGAAAAATATCGAAAACCGCGATAAACTTCTTATCAGATATGCCGAAAAACTAAAAAACAAGCTCGAAATTCAGATAAACGGAAAAACTCGCGGCGGAATTGACTGTGATGCGGAAAAAAATGCATATGAGGAAATATGCAGAATAACAGAGGAATTACAGCGTGACGGCAACTGAATTATACAAAAAAATTGACGCTTTCTGCCCGAAGGAGCTATCATGCTCTTGGGATAACGACGGAATTATGGCGTCCTGTGACTTGTCGGCGCAGGTCAGACGGGTGCTTATCTCACTCGACGCTACCTTTGAGGCGGTTGACTTCGCGGCGAAAAACGGCTTCGATACACTCGTTACACACCACCCGATGCTGTTCCGAGGCGCGAAAAACGTCACACCCGAAACCCTCGCCGGCAGACGAATAATCCGCGCTCTCTCCTCCGGCGTCACCGTGATGTCGTTTCACACCAGACTTGACGCCTGCGACGGTGGAGTGAACGATGCGCTGCTGAACAAGCTCGGATTTGTCTGTGCGGAAAAATTCGGAGACAGCGAATCTCGGGACCTCGGCAGAATTGCGCAAATCGAGCCGATGACTGCGGGTAAGCTCGCGCTTTTGGTCAAAATCAGGCTCGGATGTGATTCGGTCAGACTGAACGGAAGACCCGACAGAATCGTGACAAGGGTCGGAGTGTGCGGCGGCGACGGAAAGGACTTCATTTATCCCGCGCTCAGCTCCGGATGTGACGCCTTCATTACCGGTGACGCCGGATACAACATGGCCGGAGACGCGCAGGAGGAGGGCATCATCACAATCGAGGCGGGGCATTACCACACGGAAGTCCCTGTTCTTGAAGTGCTTGAGAGACTTGTTAAAGAGGCGGCCGGTGATGAGGTTGAGTGCAGCTTTTTCGACTCTTGTACTTACAGTGTGATCTGACTCGGGCGCGTCTGTCAATGGGAAAAAAGTGAAAAAAATCAACTGGAAATACATAATCAGCGGCTCCAATATTCAAAGCACAGTTATTTCTTTTGTCGTGCTGGCGATTTTCGGCGGAGTGAGCGTCCTTTTGCATTTATCAGATAACGGGGCGTATTTTTTCACGGATATACTGACCGCGTTTGTGCTGGCTATTGCGCTTTACTCCGTATATTGCCTCCTGTTTGTGAAGCTGATGATAGGCGTCGAGGGGTTTTATTTTCAGACTTACCCTTTCGGCGGCAGATATTACAGTTATTCCGATATCTCAAAGGCGTGGCTGAGCAGCGGAACAACCTTTTGGGGAATTCCGTCGGGATTTTATTTTAATTTTAAAACTGTCGAAGGAAACGTGTTCAGATTTCAGTATCAGAATTATCAGGCCGACGAAATCGAATATCTGGCGAAGAAGATAAAACGCTCAAACGCCGGTAACTGATTTAAAAAACCGCAAAACACGAAAGGCAGGGAAGCACTCTCTGTCTTTTTGGTGCGGAAAACGATAAAATTTAACCTAATAAAGCATATATATTCACCGCACGGAAGCACTTTTTTATTGACGTTTCGCGGTTTTTGGGTTATAATAATAAGGTATAATTAGGATTATTGTATGTTTATTATAGGGATAATATAAAATGGTTGTTATCACGGGAGTTCTACCACACTCGAGGGCGGAAAAAGCCGGAATTGAGGTCGGCGACTGTCTGCTCGAGATAAATTCGCATCCGATCAACGACGTCCTCGACTACCGCTTCCGCCTCGCCGACAGGAATGTTGTGCTGAAGCTGCACCGCGGGCCGGACATAATCGAGAAAAAAATCAAAAAAGGCGAGTACGACGACATCGGACTTGAATTCGGCACGCCGCTGATGGACAAGAAGCACCGCTGCGAAAACGGCTGCATCTTCTGCTTCATCGACCAGAATCCGAAGGGGATGCGCGAGACGATATATTTCAAGGACGACGACAGCCGCCTCGCGTTTCTGCACGGAAACTATATCACTCTGACAAACCTGCACGAGGCGGATATCGAGCGGATCATCGAAATGCACATCTCCCCCGTAAACGTCTCGGTTCACACGACCAACCCGGAGCTGAGAGTGAAAATGATGAAGAACAAGCGCGCGGGGGATGTGCTGAAATACCTCGACACATTGGCTGAAGCCGGAATCAAGCTCCACGGTCAGATAGTGCTGTGCAAGGGCATAAACGACGGAGACGAGCTTGAGAGGACAATGCGCGACCTCTCGGAATACTACCCCGCGATGGAGAGCGTGTCTGTCGTTCCCGCCGGTCTGACGAGATACCGCGACAATCTTTTTCCCCTCGAGCCGTTTGACGAAAAGGAATGTGCGGCGGTCATAAAGCAGGTTGAGGATTTCAACAAAAGTCTCCCCGAGAGAATGTTTTTTGCCTCGGATGAGTTCTTTGTCAAAAGTAAAACACCGCTTCCGGATGAGGATTACTACGGCGAATACACGCAGCTCGACAACGGCGTGGGCATGATAACCTCGTTCAGCGCGGAGTTTGACATGATGCTCTCCACACTCGACGAGGACGAATGCCAGATACGACGCGAAGTATCTCTTGCAACGGGAGAAGCGGCGTACGGCATGATGGCTTCGCTGACTGAAAAGCTGACGGCAAAATGTCCGAACCTCGTCTGCCGCCTGTATAAGATAAAAAACAACTTCTTCGGCGGAGAGGTGACTGTCACGGGACTTCTCACGGGGCAGGATTTTGCCTCACAGCTCAAAGACAAACCGCTCGGAGACACGCTGTACCTCTCGAAAACCACGCTCAGAGCGGAGGGCGACTTGTTCCTGTGCGGAATGTCTCCCGATGAGCTGAGCGAAAAACTGGGCGGGGTAAGAATAGAATTCATCGAAAACGACGGAGCGGAGCTTGTTGAGAAGCTGCTGATGCTGTAAACCGTCTTGATATATAAAGGAGTAGAAGATGTCAAAACCAGTTATAGCCATAGTCGGACGCCCCAATGTTGGAAAGTCGACTTTGTTCAATAAATTGATAGGTGAACGGCGTGCGATTGTCGAGGACTCACCGGGCATCACGCGCGACCGAATCTACGGCGAGACCGAGTGGAGGGGAAAGGTGTTCACTGTCATTGACACCGGCGGAATTGAGCCGAAGACGGACGACCTCATCCTCAGAAAAATGCGCGAGCAGGCTCAGATCGCAATCGACACCGCAGACGTGATCCTGTTCATGTGCGATATCAGAACGGGACTCCTCGCGGACGACATGGACATCGCTGTAATGCTGAAAAAAAGCGGCAAGCCGGTCATTCCGGTGATAAACAAATCAGACAGGATCGGAGAAGTCGCACCGGAATTCTATGAGTTCTACGAGCTCGGCTTCGACATCGACCCAATCGCCATCTCCTCACTCCACGGAAGCGGAAGCGGAGACGTACTTGACGCGGTCATTGATGCTCTCCCCGATTTTGAGGAAGAGGAAGAGGACGACGACACAATCTCCGTCGCAGTAATAGGCAAACCGAACGCGGGCAAATCATCCCTTGTAAACCGTGTTCTCGGCGACGAGCGGTGCATTGTGTCCGACATTCCCGGAACGACGAGGGACGCCATCGACACGTTCTTTGAAAATTCATTCGGAAAATACAACTTCATCGACACCGCCGGAATCCGCAGACAGTCCAAGGTTGAGGACAGGGTGGAAAAGGTCAGCGTCCTCAGAGCGAAGATGGCTGTCGAGAGAGCCGACGTGTGCCTTATCATGATTGACGCGAATGAGGGAATCACTGAGCAGGACGAAAAAATCGCCGGAATTGCGCACGAAGCGGGCAAAGCCTCAATAATCTGTGTGAACAAATGGGACACAATCGATAAGGACAACACCACTACAAACGAATTCAACAAAAAAATAACTCAGTCTCTCTCGTATATGACATACGCCCCGATAATGTATATCTCCGCGAAAACCGGTCAGCGCATAGACAAGCTGTTTGAAATGATAAATTACGTCCACAACCAGACGAATATGCGCGTCTCAACCGGTATGCTCAACGATGTGCTCGCGGATGCCGTTGCAAGAGTTCAGCCGCCGTCCGACAAGGGTAGAAGACTCAGAATTTATTATATGACGCAGACACAGGTCGCCCCTCCGACGTTTGTAATCTTCTGCAACATGGCGGAGCTGTTCCACTTCTCATATCAGAGATATATCGAAAACTGCCTGAGACAGACCTTCGGCTTCAAGGGAACGCCTATCAAGCTGATAATCCGTCAGAAGGGCGAGAGCGAGGAGGGTGTATAATGCTTCACTTTTTTCTGAGATATGAGGTGGGCTTCATGGGGCTCATCGGCGCGAACTTCAAGGATATCCCGACACTTGTCAGCCTGCTTCTGATGTTTGTCTATATTTTCATACCGTATCTTCTCGGAAGCATCAACACCGCGATCATCGTTTCTGGAAAAATGTACCACGACGACGTTCGCAACCACGGAAGCGGCAACGCGGGCTTTACCAACATGATGCGCAACTACGGAAAAAAAGCCGCCGTCATCACGCTTGTCGGGGATATTCTCAAGACCATGGTGGCTGTAATGATAGGCTGGTGCGTTTTCGGATATCTGACTGCGTATATCGCCGGACTTGCCTGCCTCATCGGACACGTTTTCCCCGTATTCTATCA
>JBJFHS010000046.1:0-5241 GCA_051893885.1 Eubacteriales bacterium | reverse complement strand
TGTTATTCTCCTTTTTATATTGTATTTTTAATTTTAATAGCATTGAAATTATTGCTTGAGTCTGATTTTGTCCTTGGAGTAGCTTTGATTGGGGTATTGCATGATTGTGCCGGATTCGAGCGGAGTGCCGAGGTTAATATCATCGCCGTCCCATGTAACCGGCTGAATCCAGACGCTTCGTCCGCCCCAGCCTGAGCCGGAGACGAGGTTGGCGTGGAATATCATCCAGGTTTCGCCCTCGGGAGTGCCGTTTGGAACGGTTGTAAACGAGCAGTGGCCCGGTCCGAACACCTTGTCGGTTTTTGAGAATACCGATTTTTCCGATTTCGTCCAGTTGTCGGGGTTGAGAATATCGCCGCCGCGGAAGGTCAGCTTTCCGAGACAGTAATCGTCGCACCAGCTGCCTGACGCCGAATAAATGATGTGAACCGTGTCGTCCTTCACGAGAGCGACCGGCCCCTCATTTATAAACGGCACGCCGCCGCCCTTTTCCCAGCGGTAATCAGGCCGTGACAGAAGCACTCTCTCGCTGTCGATCGTCGATGGGGAGGACATATGCGCGATGTAGATCATCTGACGCAGGTTTTCGTCGCCCTCCCATCCCGACCAGATGAAGTAGCACTCGCCGCCATACTGAAGTACAGTGCCGTCGATAGCCCACTTGTCGCTCTCGTCTGTTATTTTACCGAGCATTATAAAGCTTTCAGTCGGCTTGTCTCCCGTGCATTCGAGTACGTACATACGGTGGTTGTAGTTGTCTCCGTCGTCTGCCGCAACGTAGATATACCATTTTCCGTCGATTTTGTGCAGCTCGGGCGCCCAGTATTCCTTTGAATATTCAGTGCCCGACGGAGCGGTATAGACCTTTACTCCGCCTTCTGCTGAGATTTTATCGAGTGAGTCGATTTTGTTCACAAAGACACCGTCGCCGCCGGAATAGCAGTAGTAATAGCTGTCACCGTCGCGTATGACCCACGGATCCGCACCGCTCGGACACACGGGATTTGTGAACTCGGTATAGCTGCACTCTGGTTCAGCCACGTAAATCTCGCAGAAATCCGAGGGAAGAGATCCGGCTGAGACATATTTGTCCGCCAGAACTTCGGCTGCAACTACGGTCAATTCGGGCGTATATCCGACACAGACGAGGCGCGAGTCGATAACGGCAATCACGAATTCGTTCTCGGAGAGCATCCTGTACGCCTTATCAGACGCGCTTCGGTTAGTCCGCCCGACTAAAATTTCGTTGGGATTGACGTCCGGGTCAGCTCCCGGCTTTACGAAATCGGTGTCAAATGCCGGAGCCTTGCCAAACTGCGCCGCAATCGACTTTACTACGGTCTGCGCTGCCGTGAGCTCGTCTTCTCCGCTGAGAGTGTCGGGTCGGATAACGCTGAATGACGAACCTGCCGACGCGAAAGTGATTTGTTCTGTGGCATTTTCGCTTTCACTTGTGATGTCCCCCGAGGTCTCTTTATCCGCTGACGAACACGAGACGGCGGAAATTGAAAGCACAATGCAGAGAACGAGTATAATAAATTTTTTCATCATTTAGGGTATTCCTGTGCTGTATGTGTGGGGCCGTAGATTTCAAGTCTGTCCGTGCCTGATGCTGTCGGAGCGAATCTCGCGCGGTCGATGCAGATTTTTCTCGGGTGGATTTCCGTTGAGCTTGCGTGGACGTGGTAGACGATGATGAGCTCACTGCCGTCGGGGGAGGTAGTGAAGCTGTGGTGACCGGGGCCGAAAAGCTTTGATGTATAGCTCAGAACCGGGTTGCCCTCGTATCTCTCAAAGCCCTCGAGCGGATTGTCGGACACTGCGTAGCCAACTGCATACTGCTGAGAGGTGTAGCCGGTGCCGGAGTAGGTGAGGTAGTATTTTCCGTTGTGCTTGAGAATGAACGGACCTTCAGTGACTGCGCCTTCCACCTTTTCCCATGAGGATTCCGGCTTTATGATGAGTTTTTCGGTGTCGGTTCGCGCGGTGACAATGTCGTCGTTCAGCTCGCAGCCGTAGATTCCGTACTCGTGGCCGCTTCTCCAGCTGACGTAATAGAGGTAAGCCTGACCGTCATCGTCGATGAAAATGTGTCCGTCGATTGTTTTGTCAAAGAGCCATGTTTTTTCGGGGATGAACGGGCCGAGCGGTGAATCTGCGACCGCAAAACCGAGGTGTTCGTCGACCGACATGATCATGTAGAACTTTCCGTCCTTTTCGATTACCTCGGGAGCCCAGTACCAGCCGTTTTTGTCGATATTCCAGACCATCTCGCAGCACAGTCCCTTGTTTTCCCAGTTCACAAGGTCGTCGGAGACATAGACATAGTATCCGATTGGCGCGGAGGTGGAGTAGCAGTAGTATTTGCCGTCGTATTTGAGGACACCCGGGTCAGCCGCCTGAAGCTCGCCGAAAACGGGATTTTTGTAGGTCTTTGAAGCCTTTTGGGGAGCCTCATATCCGCTGACGATGAGCGAGTCGAACGATACGCCCTGACCGTTGTCGACATATCCTATGCCGCGTCCGTTGTTTCCGGTGAGTACGAACTCGAATTCGGGCCAAGGTTCAACACCTTCCATGTCATCGAGGTAGTACATACGGTAAGTGTTGCCGTCGCGCTCGACTCTGAGCCGGACTTCCGAGCTGCTTTTGGGTCTTTCAACGGTTCTCTGCGCCAGCTCGCTGAATATCATGCCGGACTGGGCTGAACCGATGATTTCATAGAGATACACTCTCCTGTCGCGCAGCATGAACGCATATCCCGTGAAGCCGTCGAACTGCGATGATTCGGACGCCTGAAATATTATTCCGCCCGAGGAAAAGATGCTGTCGAAATGAACGTTTACTTCCGCGGCGTAGTTTCCGTCCGTTTCGTATGAGTCAGAAAAAGCTGCGCCGTAAATCTGTTCCGAGGATTCCGACGCCGTTTTAGCCGCGATTATTGTATCTCCGTTTTCGGAATAATTTGAACTTTTATAAGTGAACGCGGATTCCATAACATTTTCTCCCTGCTCCGAGATATCGGATGTGCTTTTATCCAATGAAACTTCATTTTCTTTGCCGCACGATACCAAAAGCAAAACAGACAGTATCAATGCTGAAGCCGAAAATATTATTTTTTTCATTTTAATAATGTAAATACCGTATAAGCTGATTACGGGAACGTTCCCGAGAAAAATTTTGTTTCAGGACGTTCCCGCAATAAGTCAGATATGTTTTAAATAAGCCTTAATTATAGCTTATCTTCTTTTTTTGCAGACAACAGCTGTTCCGAGAGAGATCACAGCGGCTGCGGCAGCGATGATAATGCCATCGAATGTCTGAGCAGCTTTGGTTTCGGTTACAGTGGCTGCAGTTGTGGTCTCGGCAGCTTCCACGGTTGTTTCGGGAGCGGCTGCGTCAACTGTTTCGGGTTCGGTTACGGTTTCAGCTGCAGCGCCTTCGCCGAACGCACCTGTCTTGGTGTAAGCCTGCTTGACTTCGAGAGGATTGAGAGCGGTGTTGTAGATTACAACGTCGTCGATGAGACCCTCAAAGTCGCCCTGCTGCCACCATGAGCAGAGCCATGAGCCGAGGCGGAGAGAAGGAACGTACTTCATCTGATCCATAAGAGCAGCCATGCCTGCGCCGTTTACGCCGGGCTTGACCTGAAGTTCGCCGTTCAGGTAGATAGCCATATCCTTTTCGCCGTAAACTACGGTGACGTTCTGCCATTCGCCTGCTTTTACAGCGGGTACGGAGCCGCCTACATTGGACGGGTCGTTCCAGCAGATTTCAAATTCAGCTGCTTCGTTGCCGGTTGTGTTGATTCCGGATTCGAGAGAAGCGACAACTGCGATGTAACCCTGATTGGAAATATCGAAGGAGTAGAGCGGAGCGTTGCCCTTGAGTGTATCGGAGCTGTCAGCCTTGACCCAGAGAGAAACCGTCATGCCCTTTGACCAGTCGGTGTTTGCGAAAAGATCTGTTTTTACAAGACCGTAGCTTGTGCCGTTTGTGCCGTCGCCGGTGCCGTTGACCTTGAGAGCTTCGCCGCGTTCAGCTGTGGTGATTTCAGCGTTCACGAGCTCAACGGAGGAAGCGTCGGAGAAGTCGAGCGTGTAGATGGGTTCTACATATGTAGCTGTGTAGAGTTCCTCGAGGGAGGGAGCCTTTTCAAACTCGGTCTGAGTGATTGCTGTGGAGGAGTAGAGGCCGGAGATTTCGTCTGCGGTGAGGGCGGTGTTGTAGATTGTAACGTCGTCTATCATTCCTTCAAAATCGCCGTAATTCCACCATGAGCAGAGCCATGAGCCGAGGCGGAGGGAGTAAACGTATTCGTACTGAACGAAGAGGTTGAGCATGGAGCTGAGATCGGCGGCATTACCGTTTCCGAAGGGATGGTCGGAATAAAGCTCGCCGTCAACGTAAACTTCGATGTGGTCTTCGCAGTAAACTACGGAGATGTACTGCCATACGCCTTCTTCAGTCTTGTTGAGACCGCCGGAGACATTTGCGGGGTCGGTCCAGATACGGGGAGAAATGCCGAGAGAAGTGTCGTTACCGTCAGTGTTGATGGCGGATTCGAGAGAGGTTGTAAGCGCGATATAGCCAACGTTTGCGATATCGAGCGAGAAGATGGGGGCGGTGCCGTGAAGTGTGGAGCTGCCGACGTCGGACTTGACCCACATATTGACGGTCATACCGTCGTCCCAGTTTGTCTCTTCAAATATTTTGGTTTCGAGGACGGCGTAGGACTGACCGGTTGTGCCGGGACCCATACCGCTTACCTGAAGAACCTGACCGCGAGTGCTGTCCTCAACAAGCTCGGAGTCGACGAGTTCCATGCCGTTGTCGCCGTCAGCGAAGTCGATTGAGAGAACAGGTTCAGCAGCTATAACGCCGGACGCAAGAACGACAGCGAGAGCTGCTGATAAGAATAACCAGATTTTTTTCATTTTTTATCCTCCTTGATAAAAATTAACTAAATTATATAAATATAGTTACATCTTAAGTTTACATCAAATTAATAATTTTGTCAATATATTAACACCATAATTTGCAAGGTCAGGTCAGATAATTTACATTTAAATACAAAAAGTTATATCAAAATCATTTTTTATGGTAAAAAATATTCAATCATTCACATATGTATTACATCCGTACTATTTATTAATTATTTTTGCGGCGGAGTTAATCTTTTGTCGTGTTATGGTACAATAGATAAGTAACAGAAATAAAATGGAAAAGACAACTCAAAAG
>JBJFHS010000045.1:0-5257 GCA_051893885.1 Eubacteriales bacterium | reverse complement strand
TGAAAAGAATCCGGGAATTTGCGAAACTGTGCAATACCTCGCCTAAGACCCTGCGATTTTACGACAAAGCCGGGTTGCTCAAAGCAGACTATATTGACCCCAAAAACGGATATCGGTATTACAGCGAGGAACAGGCGGACTGGTTTCAGAAAATCATGGAGCTGAAACAAATCGGGTTCACACTGGAGGAAATTCGGAGCAATTTTGCGAATGCGGAGGATAAAAAGATTCTTGTGCTGCTCCGCGAAAGGGAAACTGCTCTGATGAAAGAGTTGGAAAAGTGCAGAACCATGGTGATTGATTGTGAGGAGCGTGTAAAAATGGCAGAAATGATTGAAAACGGAAAGATTTATGTCCGACGCATGGATGAACAGCAGAAAATTGTGGTTGCCGGCAGTGAACGGGAGCTGACTTTTTCCTGCCGTGCGGAGGGCATAGACATTTGCTGCGAAGTGTTTACGGAAATGTTCAGTCAGCCTGAGTTTATAAATCTTAAGCTGAAGGATATCCCGACTGATATCAGCGAGGAACGGTCTGTGCTCGTTCAGCAGCTTGAGGGGGCACTTGAGGAGCTTCTTGAAGCGGATATATCCCAGCTTTTTGCGGCAGATGACAATTTGAATGAGTTAAAAACCGTCTTGTTCCGGATTAGTAATGTGTCACCCGACGATGCCTGCAGACTTATGAACCGGCTTTCCGGCTGTTTTTCCGATAAGACGGCTTTTTTGTGGTGCGCAGTTGATATGGAAAAAGGCAAAAACGTCTGCAAGCTACAGATCGTTGGCATTTACTGACGAAATATGTGCTCCATGTGTCATAATAAAACATAAAAAACCGCGCTGACAGATGATTTTATCATCCAGATGATTTACATCTAATCAGTGCGGTTTTCGTTTATTCAATTGCGTTTATCGGGCAATACCGGTCGGCAGAATCGCCTTATACACCCTTCTTGGAGCGTTCGATGTGCTCAAGCTCGGTTTCGTTGTACTTTGTAACGTGTCCCGGGATGGGCATGAGCTTTTCGGAGATAACGTCGATGATGCCGTCAGCCTGCGGGAAGTAATACTTTTCAAGCTCGAACGCGGGAGTGATCCAGTTGCGTGAACCGAATACAGCCGGCGGTGCATCGAGGTAATCGAAGCACATTTCGGTGATGTTGGAAGCCATGTCTCGCATGATCGAGCCGCGGTCTACAGCGTCGCCTACGATGATGATCTTGCCGGTCTTCTTGACGGATTCTATTACCTTTTCGTAGTTGAACGGAACCATCGAGCGGGCGTCGATAACTTCAGCGGAAATGCCGTATTCGGACTCGAGCTTCTTAGCGGCTTCGAGAGCACGGTAGAGAACTGCGCCGATTGTGAGGATTGTGACGTCCTTACCAACGCGCTTTACATCGGGATCGCCGAAGTCAACTTCGTAGTATTCTGTGGGAACGCCGCCTTCGTGGAATTCTTCGCCCTTGTCGTAGATTCTCTGAGATTCAAAGAAGATTACAGGGTCGGTTCCGTTGAGAGCCTGGTTCATGAGACCCTTTGCGTCGTAAGGTGTTGCAGGGAAGCAAACCTTGAGTCCGGGGATGTGAGAGCAGAGCGCGGTCCAGTCCTGAGAGTGCTGAGCGCCGTACTTTGAGCCGACGGAAACGCGGAGAACGACGGGCATCTTGAGGATACCTGCGGACATTGACTGCCACTTGGAGAGCTGGTTGAAGATTTCGTCGCCTGCGCAGCCGATAAAGTCAGCGTACATGAGCTCGACGATTGCACGGCCGCCTGCAACTGCGTAACCTACTGCAGAGCCAACGATAGCGGACTCGGAAATAGGAGCGTTGAAGAAGCGGTGGTAGGGAAGAGCTTCGGTGAGACCGCGGTAAACTGCGAACGCGCCGCCCCAGTCACGGTTGTCTTCGCCGTAAGCGATTGTGGTCGGGTCTTCGTAGAACTTGTCGATGATAGCTTCAAACAGACCGTCGCGGATGTTGTAAAGCTTCATCTTCGGAATCATCTCGCCCTTTTCGTCGAATGCATAGCGGGCCTTTGTGGAGATCTGCTTGACTCTCGGGTCTTCTTCCTTGGGAATGAGAACTTCGGGCTCGCGGGTTGTATCCATGGACTTGACATGGTTGTTCGAGTACATGATGGAGGAAATCATCTCGGGATCCTTGGAGAGGTCCATTCTGGGGGAGATTTCGTCGTCGATAGCGAGCTTGATGATCTTAGTGGTGCGGCCGATGATTTCCTCGTCGATTGCGGCGAATTCTTCGTCAGATGCAACACCGCCTTCAACCATCTTTCTGCGGTGAGCTGCGATCGGGTCAGCTGCCTTCCATGCTTCGATTTCTTCCTGAGTTCTGTATGTGGAGGAGTCGGACGGTGAGTGACCGGATACGCGGTATGTAGCAACTTCGAGGAGAGCGGGACCCTGACCGGATGTGAGGATCTCCTTCTTTCTTGTTGTAGCGTCGATTACTGCGAGCGGGTCGTAGCCGTTGACCTTTTCAGCGTGCATCTGAGTGGGGTTGAAGCCGGCAGCGAGTCTTGCGGGGTTGGTGAAGCCCATTGTCTCGCCCATTGTCTGACCGCCCATGCCGTAGAAGTTGTTGAATACATTGAACAGAATCGGCATACCTTCGTTTGAATACTTGCCGTCCATGCCCCAGAGCTTTGTGATCTGATCCATTGAGGAGAAGTTCAGTGATTCAAGCACAGGTCCGCGTCCGAGAGCGCCGTCACCGGAGTTAGCTACAACGATGCCCTTCTTGTGGTTGGCTCTCTTGTAAAGTGCAGCACCGAGAGCGATGGGAGCCGCGCCGCCGACGATAGCGTTGTTCGGGAAAATACCGAAGGGGATGAAGAACGCGTGCATGGAGCCGCCGAGACCCTTGTTGAAGCCGGTAGTGCGTGCGAAAATTTCAGCGAGTGCGCCGTAGAGGAGGAAGTCCTTTGCGAGATCCTTGATGCTGCCGGTGTTGTTGTGCTTTTCAACTACGCTGAGGATGTTTCCGCCAAGGAATTCCTTCATGATGTCGTAAAGCTCATTTTCGTCGAGCTTGTTGATGGAGGAAAGACCCTTTGCGAGGATTTCACCGTGGCTTCTGTGTGAGCCGAATGTGAAGTCGTTGATGTCGAGACAGTAAGCCTGACCGACCGCGGACGCTTCCTGACCGATGGAGAGGTGAGCCGGACCGGGGTTGTTGTACTTGACTCCGTTGTATTCGGACTTGACCTTGATTTCGTTCAGCATTGTCTCGAACTCACGGATGGTTCTCATGTCGTGATAAATGCGGAGGAAATCGGCTTTTGAATAGATTTTCTTTTCTTCTTCGATAGTCTTGTTGTAACGGCAAAGCGGAATCGGCTCAAAATTGATGTAACCGGGCTCAAAAACTTTACCGGGATCTACATATTGACTTTTCGGCATGACTGTATATCTCCTTAGATTTTATAGAAATTTATTTATTATTTATTTGATCGAGAACATTGCCTCGCGGATCACTTCGCAGACGGTCGGGTGAGGGAACACTATCTTCTGAACGTCGGTGACTCTCTGCTCTTTCGCAACCATAGCAGCCGCGCCGTAGATTATTTCGGACGCGTACGAGCCGATCATATGTACGCCGAGGATTTCGCGGTGTTCCTTGCCGTAAACTACCTTGACAATACCGTCGCCGCCCTCGTTTTCGGCTATGTAACGGCCGCTGTAACGGAGTGAGAGTGTAACTTCTTCGGCGTCGATTCCGGCTTTCTTCGCGCTTTCGACTGTTTCGCCGACGGAGCCGACTTCGGGATTAGTGTAGATAACGGAGGGAATTGAGCGGTAGTCAACTCTGTCGGGCTTTCCGAGCATATTGTTGACCGCGACTTCGCCCTCACGGTATGCGGTGTGAGCGAGCATTATCTTTCCGTTGACGTCTCCGGCAGCCCAGATTCCGGGAACGGAGGTGCGGCAGGCCTCATCGGTGACAATTGCGCCGCGGTTGAGCTGAACACCGACTTCTTCAAGGCCGATATCCTTTGTGCGGGCACGTCTTCCGGTGGAGACAAGCACAAGGTCGCACTCAACCTTTTCGGTTTTGCCGTCCTTTTCGTATTCAACCACGCCCGCGTTCGGCTTTCCGTTGACAGATGCAACCTTTGCGCCGAGGATGAATTTTACGCCCTTCTTGGTGTAGTTCTTCTCGAGGATGGAAGAAATTTCCTTTTCTGTGGGTCCCGCAATTTTGTCGAGCATTTCGATTACGGTGACTGTGCTGCCTACCGAGTTGAAATACGACGCCATTTCAAGACCGATAACGCCGCCGCCGACAACTACAACTCTCTTGGGAAGTGTGCGGAGGTCGAGAATTTCGCGGTTTGTAACGGCAAGACCCGCTGCGTAAGACTCTCTCAGACCGGGAATCGGAGGAACAACCGCCTCAGAACCGGTGCAGACGAGGAGCTGTGTTGCTTCATAAACCTCGCCGCTGCATTCAACCGCGAAGCCGGAGGAGGTCTTGCCCTTTATTTTTGCAGTTCCGTTGATTACGGTAACTCCAGCGCCCTTCATTTTAGCCGCAACGCCGGATACAAGGGTTTTAACGACCTTGTCTTTTCTGTCGACAACAGCTGCGTGGTCAATTTTCGCGCCTTCGACAGTTACGCCGTATTTTTCGCCGTGATTTGCGTAGTCGTAAATCTTAGCGGAGTAGAGGAGAGTTTTTGTCGGGATGCAGCCTTCGTTGAGGCAGACGCCGCCGAGAGCTCTTTCTTCAAACAGTGCGGTTTTGAGTCCGCCGTGAGCAGCACGTTCAGCAGCGTTGTATCCGCCAGGGCCGCCGCCGATTATTATTAAATCAAATTTTGTTTCAGCCATTTTATTACCCCTTATTTTGCGAGAAGAAGGTCGAAGTTTTCAAGTGCGGTGCAGAGCTCTTTGAGGAATTTAGCTGCGGGAGCTCCGTCAACTGCTCTGTGGTCGAAGGTGAGGGAGAGACCCATTGCGGGGTACACCTTTCCGTCGGCTTTCAGGCGGTTTGTGGTGCAGCATACGCCGAGAATAGCGGTCTGCGGAGGATTGATTACGGGTGTGAACGATTCTACGCCCATAGAGCCGAGGTTGGAAACGGTGAAGCTGCCGCCGGACATTTCATCGGGTGAGCACTTTCCTTCGCGCGCCTTTCCTGCGAGAACCTTAGCCTGAGCTGAGATTTCGGAGAGTGTGAGCTTTTCCGCGCCGAAGATAACGGGAACGAGGAGTCCGCGGTCTGTGTCAACTG
>JBJFHS010000044.1:0-5304 GCA_051893885.1 Eubacteriales bacterium | reverse complement strand
CCAGTTGACTGTACTCCAGTTGACTGTACTCCAGTCTACTGTACTCCAGTCTGTTGAGCATGACTCGACTCCGCCGCCCGCAATCCATCCGTCAGTGTGGTACTTGTCCGAAAAATCACAGAGAACATAGGCATCCGACGGGTTTTTGTCAGTCGCAAAGGTAATCGGGACCGCAGCCGTATCGCAGACATAGCCGATTCCCTCACCGGTGTGCTTGAGGACGGAGTAAAAATCGTGGCTGTTTTTGAGGTTGGTGTCCTCCATCGAGAAATAAACCCCGACTGTGCGCTCGTCGTTCAGTTTTTCCGCAAGGCTAGCGAACGACTGCGCAGTGAATTCCGTGTACGGCACCATATCACTGTAGCTTATCCCGCCGAAAAACGCCTCAGTAGTGTACTCGGAATACTTTTGTTCGAGGAGGTCTATGCCCGGTCTGTAAAAATACATGATTCCGATGAAATCTTCGCACTCAAGCTCCTCCATCAGTCTGGCGGCATCGGTGATTCGGGAGGTGCTGCTCTCATCGTCAAAGGAGTAGAGGAAAACAAGGGGTATCTGCCCGATTTCGTTCAGCCTGCACGTAAGCATCACCGCAATCGTCTCGGTAGGGATATATTCGTCCTCACTCATTTCCGCCGTGTCCCGAAATGGCAGTATGACGCTCATTCCGTCAAGTTCGGGAGACGCCGCGTTGTAGCAGATCCGGCAGAGCTCCGCGAGGTATGACACGTATTCCGCCGCAGAGGTTATCTTTTCGCCAATACAGCTGTATATATTCGCCGCCAGCCCGAGCTCAAAGCCCTTTATCCCCGGGTATCTTTTCGCGAAAAACCGAACGATTGCGGCAAACATAGCGCGGGATTCTTCGCTGTCAGCCCTGAACGCATAGGATTCGCAGTCCGCGAGATCGGAATACGTGAGGTTTTCAACGGCTCTGCGCGCGTGCAGCCTCAGATAGACCCTGATTCCCGCGGAGGTGTAAAATGCTATGTCGTTGTCGAGTTCGGCGAGCTTTTCGCGGTCAAACTCAAGTGTGCGGTTCTGTGCCTCGTCCCCGTACACCGTATAAGTGAATGAAACGGATTGCGCCGACGAATCACGGTAATCACCGCTCAGAAAAAACTCATCCAGCGGCAAATCAATTATCACCGAGGATACGTTTGACTCGAATGCGCCTACCGTTGCGGGGTCGAAAAGCCCGAGTTTTACGCCTGACGAGCCCGAGTATGAAGAAATATCCGCTGTCAGGTCGGCGTCGGCAAATCGCGGTCTCGAGAGCGGGTAGATATTTCCCTCCCGGTCGGCTGTCGCAGCGAAAAACATATGCGCCTCTCCGACCTCAGGAAATCCCGACAGCTTCACCGTGTACTCAAAAACCGTTGTCAGCTTGATGCTGCCCAGCTCCGTCGCCTTTGAAATATCGCCCATATCGGAGGAGTTCAGCGCATAAAAGTGAATCAGCCCGTCTCCCGCCGAAGAATATTCCGAAACCGCAGTGCGCTCCATCGACCCGCTGAAAACCACACTGTCGGGGGTTCTGGTGATTTTTGACAGCGAGCCGATTCCCGGAACCGCAGCGGCAGGAGCTGAACTCATTTTATGTATCTTTATGTATTCAAGTTTGAAGGTCAGGTCGCACTTTATATTGTCAAAAACAAGGCTGTATGACAAAAGCCGGCCCGTCAGAGTCATGGGGATCACGACGATGCAGTCCTCACCGCTGCTTTCAAGCGAGATTTTCTTTGAATATACCGTCTCGGATGTGCCGTCACAGTTAAGCCCGAGGGTAAAGTTTCCCGATGTGACTCCGCTGAGCTTCAATTCAAAATATAAAGTCGAGCCCGCCTCAGAGTGAATCTGATTTTTGACATCGAAAAAGTTTCCTTCAATCACCGCAGCAGAGCGTTCACCCAAGGGCTGGATTCTGCCGGTTGTCTGCAAGACCTTACCTTCGACAGCTTCAAGCCGGTATGTGAAGTATTTTTCCGCCAGTTCAAAGCCGTTATTAAGCGTTTTCGTCGCGTACGGAGAGGAAATTCTGATGTTCAGCGGAATCTCGCCGTCGTAATGTATCGTGATTTTGATGTGCGACGCAATACCTGCGGCGTTTGAGACGTCGAGGCAGAACAGATTCCAGCCGACTCCTGCGAGAGCCTCTCCGACGACGCGGTCATTTCCCGAATAAAGCGCTGCGGTGACGGTGTACTGTCTGTCGTTTGCGCCGTAAATCGCGATTCCGAAGCAGAGTGTGGAATAGTCACTCATATTACAGCGGAAAGAGGAAAGGTCGATGTTCAGCTCGGTATAATTCTTATCGCTCTCATCCGTATCCACCCTGTCGACTATCGAGTAAACATAGGTGATATCGTTTTTGGTGTTGACACCCGACCGGGAGGAGAGTCCGCTGAAATTCCAGCTCTCATCGCCGATGGGAAACGACACAACATTATAGCTGTCCGCGGGAGCGAAGGTATTTTTTTCGTCTCCGTCGTATCCGGATAGGGCGAAAGCTGCCGCCGTTATTTCATCCCCTACGGCAGAAACCGCGCACGGGAGGAATATAAGGGCAAGCATCACCGCCAAAGCTGACGCAAATTTTTTCAGCATTTTTTGTTTTTCCTTCTATATATTAAATAAACGATTCTGTCGCAGGTACGGTCATCCGCTTTTTGCAAACCGTTTACGGCATAAAAAGCTCACGCAAGGAATTCACACACCGTAGGTCTCTCGGGCGAAACGTTGTACCTGTATTCCCTTCCGTTGGCGTGGATTTTCACTTCGGAGTCGGATACAGCCCTGATAACAAACTTAACCACACGACCGTCGCGCCATGTGCAGTCAACCTTGAAGCCTCCGCGCGCTGACAGACCCTCAAACGAGCCGTTCTGCCAGTCGGGGTCGTCGGGCAGCGCGGGAAGAAGCGTAATGCAGCCGTCGTGGCTCTGAATCAGCATCTCGGCTATCGCAGCGGTTCCGCCGAAGTTTCCGTCTATCTGGAACGGCGGGTGCGTGTCAAACATATTCGGCAGCGTGCTGTTTCCGAGCAGCTTGTTCAGATTTTCGAGAGCAGCCTCTCCGTCGCCAAGCCGCGAGTAGAACATCGTGACCCACGCTCTCGACCAGCCGGTGTGTCCTCCGCCGTTCTGAATCCGCCTGCGCAGTGTGACCTTCGCCGCATCCATGAGCTCGGGGGTGTTTTTATTTATCTCACAGCCCGGGTGGAGCGCGAAAAGGTGGGAGACGTGCCTGTGTCCGGGTTCGCACTCGTCAAAGTCCTCGCTCCACTCCATAATCTGACCGTGCTTTCCGACTTTTATCGGGCTGAGCAGCTTTGCTTTTTCCCTCAGCATCTCTGCAAAATCCGCGTCGATTCCGAGAATGCCGGCAGCCTTTGCGGTGTTGTTGAACAGCTCACGCAAAATCTCGTTGTCCATCGTCGGGCCGGCACAGATTGCGTAATGACCTCCGTCGGGCGCGATAAACGAGTTTTCGGGCGAGTTCGAGGGGCAGGTGACAAGGCAGCCGCTGCGCGGATCAACCGTCAGAAAGTCGAGGAAGAACTCGCACGAGCCGCGCATTATGTCGTAGTTGTCCCTGAGTATGCTCTCGTCGAGGGTGAAATTGTACCTCTCCATGATATGCTGACAGCACCACGCGCCCGCGCACATGAACGAGCCCCACGATGCGCCTTCTCCCGGAGCAGTGAAGCCCCACGGATTTGTGATGGTATGCGCGACCCAGCCCTTCATGCCGTACTGAATCTCCGCGGTGCGCTTTCCGTGCTCCGAAATGAAGCGGAGGTACTCGAAGAACGGCGTGATGAGCTCCGGCATTGAGCAGGTCTCGGCGAGCCAGTAGTTCATCTGAATGTTGATATTGATGTGATAATCGCACGACCACGGGTTTTTATAGTCCCCCGCCCAGATTCCCTGAAGGTTTGCGGGAAGGACGCAGTTGTACGACGAGCAGATGAGCAGATATCTGCCGAACGCGAAGTACAGCATAATAAGTCCGGTGTCGCTCTCTCCCTTTTTCATGCGGAGAATGCGCTCGTCGGTGGGAAGAGTCTCGGGTGAGCGGTCGGACACGCGGAGGTTCAGCTTTGCGCGGTTCATGAACGACGAAAGAATCTGTGCGCTGTCGGAGTAAGAGTCCTCAAGCTCGTTTCTCTCAGCCGCCGCGACCGATCTGACGCACTCCGCAAGGGGTAGATTCGGGTCGTTCGACGGTTTCGGAGTGCCGCCCTCGTCCGGTTTTACGTATGTAGTGCGGATATCGCCGATAACGTCAGCCTTTGTGATATTTTTGAGGAGTATTCCGTCATCCTGCACCTCAGTTTCGCCGTCGCACCTTATTCTGAAGTATCCTGCGAATGCAAGTGAATCGGGGAGCGCTTTTTTGACGGTAATCGAATCGTTTTCGTAGGAAATTTCGGCGTCGCGGCAGTCGTAGCGGAGTTTTACGGTGAATTTCCCGTCGGCTGAAATGCGGCATCCCAAAAATCCGGCGAGGCGCTGAGTCGAAAACGCGGTGAAGGTATAGTTGGTGTGCTTCACTCCGCCGAGGTTATACTCCACCTTTGACAATCCTCCGTCGAGGTCGAGGACGCGCCTGTAGTCGGATACGCGCTCGTCATCGCAGTCATAGTCGAAGCACAGCTCACCGGCGGTCTGGTAGGTTCCGTAATCTCCGTCAGTTGCGCCTCCGCTGTAAGAGCCCGCACCCCGGCAGACCATATATTTCTGCGTGAGCTCCTGACCTTTTTTATAGTTTCCGGAAAATATTGCCTGTCTGATTTCATCGAGATGTTCGGCGCACTCGGGGTTATCGGCGTTTTTATCGAATCTGCCGCTCCACAGAGTTTCTTCGTTGAGCTGGATTCTTTCGTTTTTATATCCGCCGTAGACCATTGCGCCAAGGCGTCCGTTGCCGAGCGGCAGTGCTTCAGTCCACTCTTTTGCGGGAGAGGTATAGAACAGTTCCATTGTGTGGTCTCCTTTTTTGATTTTTTTGATTTATTTTTTTATGTTGGGTAAATATTATTCATTTTTTAGGGATTAAATTATAAGGAATAAAAGGCTGACGCCTTTTAAAATTTTATGCCGGGGCAGCCGGCAGCTGCATAAGAGGCTTTCGGCGCGAAGCCTCTTATGAATCACCCGCGCCGCGATTTCGTTGGGGCTGGGTAGTTGAGAATTCGCGCGACGGTACTTTTAGTTTGGGTTTGGCGCGTTTGGTTGAAACTTAACTTTGTAGAATTCCCTCGCGAACACGCTCAAAAAGACGAAATTGTTCGGACGGAAT
>JBJFHS010000043.1:0-5316 GCA_051893885.1 Eubacteriales bacterium | reverse complement strand
CGAATCCTGCTGTACAGCTCCCCGATTTCGCCGACAATCAGGAGCAGAACGAGCACCATACCCGCGAGAGAGAGCATCATCGCCTGTTCGTCACGCCCCGCGCGCTGCAAAATCTGATACGTCACCGCGATGAGCAGCCCGATCCCGGCAATTTTTATTATCAGAGACACATCCATTATTTTCAATCCTCCGAAAATTATCTTTTACGACGGAATTTACAGAAATATAAGCAGGACGGAGGAGACAAGGAGCGGCGGGAGTGAATACCACATCTTCACCCTGTCCGCCATGTCCGATTTCAGCCCGGCAAGCAATTTTCCGAGTATATCGGCGGTGCAGGCGCATTTTTCCCGCTCCTCCTCAGCGTACCCCGAGCCGAGCTCGTTCACAAACTTTTCAGCCGTCCGTACAGCTTTCACGGGCAGAGGCAGCGGGGAGGTGTTCCATGCCGTTCTGATGCCGCTCTCTCTCGCAGAGGTGATAAAACGCTTCATTTCCGGCAGCTCCGGCGTGTATTCGGCGTAAATTTCGCTGAGCGGAGCTTTGAATCGCACAATATACTCGCCGGTAAAGCTGACAAACGAGATGAATTCCGAGAGAAGTGCGACCTTTCGCTTTTCCTCCGCCGCCCTTGATCTCCCCCACAGACACGACGCGAAAATCATGACCCCTCCGCCGAGCAGTTTGATCAGCGTATTGATTTTGTTCCGCCTCCTTTTCACATAAAACTCCGGTGTTTTCATCTCCTGCTCATCCTCGCTCGGAAGTGTGACCGTCGGTGACCGTAATCAACGGTGGTGAGCCGAATTCACCGAGCCCGCACAGGCAGCCGAAAACACCCTCACCGAGCAGCAGCGACGCGGCTTTGTTTTTGCAGAGTTCGTCAAAACTGCCCGCATGAGCACTCGCAATGACTCCGACACCCGACGCTCTGGCATATAAAACCGCTGCCGCCTCCGATTCGGTTGAGATTTCGTCGCAGATTATGTATTCGGGCGACATGGTTCTGACCGCAGCCATCATTCCGTCGTACCGCGGATATCCGAGAAAAACATCGGTCATGCCGCACTCGTCCACGCCGCAGGATAGCTCGTACCTCGTATCAATCACGGAGACGCGGTATTTTTCTGACAGAAGCGGTATGAGCTCGCGCAGAACTGTAGTTTTTCCTCCGGCGGGCTTTGAATATACAAGAACGCTGCCGTATTTTTCGACAAGCGGGAGCAGAAAATCCGCCGCACCGATGATTCTGTGAGGGATACGAATCGAGAGCGAGCTGATTTCACGGACACATTCGATGCTTCCCCCGCTGACGACCGCTTTTCCGCATACACCGACGCGAATCCCATTTTCAGCGGAAATAACGCCGTTTCTGATGTCCTCCGCGTGTGAATACAGCGACGAGCCGCACAGCTTATCCACGGTATAGCCGAGCTCGTCCCGTGTGCATCGGATTTTGCATATCACGTTCTCTCCCCCAATCACGAGGGACAGGGCGCGGTTTTCCCGAAGCCTGATTTCGTTAAGCGGTGCCGCGTGATTTTCCGCCGCCTGTCTCACGGTCTGCGCTATCCTCGCCGGAAGAAACGAAAGCGCGAAAATCTCCCCCTCAGTCATATAGTCACACTGCCTCTCCCACTCATCAGGCTCACGTTATACTATATTTTATTCGCCGCAGCAGTGCAATATCACTCGTGGGAGAAAATTTACCGGAAATAGTCGGCGTAAAACAAAAAACCGCCGGAGAGTACGCCGATATACACTACAAAAGTCGTATGAGGTGCATATCAGATGTACTTCCGGCGGAAATTCCGCAATTATTTGTCCCCGAGCAGCCGTATTTCCGACAGCTGCATGGTTCCGCTGTTTTTGAACTTAATTTTATAGTATTTGTACGCGGCGGAGTTTTCAATCTCAAAGCCGTACCAGATCTGGTTTTCCGCGCCGAGCTCATCCCCGCCGTTTTCAACCCTGGTCAGCTCAACCCAGTTTTCGTTGTCCGAGCTGCCGTATATAACCCACTCGTCGGGATTCCGGTCGGGGTAATCGGCGGTGTCGTTTCCGGTACGCATCAGGTACGCCTTCACGGTGATGTCCTTTTTGGTCTTGAAAGTGACCTCAAGCTCCCCGTTAAACTCGACGCAGTATTTGGTGCCCTTGTCGCTGTCGAACAGGTTTGCCGGGCCCTCGTTCGGGAATCCGTCGGGTGCTTCGACTGACTCAAGCCGCACATAGTTCGCAAGTGACTCGTATTTTCCCGCGATTTCCTCGGTGTCGTCGTCTGCGTAGCTACTGCGTCGGTTCTGGCCGTTCTGATTCCATTGATTCATCGCCGCGGTTACTGTTCCCTCACCCTCGGAGACGAATTTTTCGTTTGTAAACGCGCCGTTCAGCCACTCAATTCGGTTTGTAAGCCACTGCGCGAGATATTCGTAGTGCTCAGTGTAGTTTTTCAGGCTGGTTATATGGTAGGTTTCGCGGTTCTGAACCGTGCCGAATATCTGCCACTTTTCAAAATTCCGCTCGTACGAACGAAGTCCCAGCTTTCCCTCGTCGAGAATGAACTCCGGCATTTCGCATATGCTGTCGTAAATCTCAAGCCACTTGTCCTGCACAAGCTGTCTGAACCAGTCCTGCATCATCGCGACGGCAAACCACGTGCCAAGGCTTCCTCCGCTTCCCCTGCCGTTTCCGACAAAGATATCGGTGTATTCCTCAGCTCCCTCGTTTGCGTTGCCGAGTGAGAGGTCGAAGTCCCAAATCGGCCCGAAGAACA
Organism: Eubacteriales bacterium; assembly: GCA_051893885.1. Taxonomy (GTDB): domain Bacteria; phylum Bacillota; class Clostridia; order Oscillospirales; family CAG-272; genus UMGS1696. Next base: position 2,540 of record JBJFHS010000043.1, on the reverse strand, counting down.
GCTTTCCGCCCGCGTCTTTATAAATGTAGAAGCTGTCCCACTGTGAGTCGAGGTTTTTGACTATTTCCTCGGTCAGATACGTCGCAAGGAGCGAGTCCACGTCAATAAGCTCCGCGGTTTTCTCATAATCTCCAGAGCCGAGAGCCTCATACGCGTCGTTTATATAGTTTTTGATGAAATTGCGCTGCTGATTTTTGATGTTCTTGTCCTCTGAAAGATCGCTGTGAATCATATATGTTCTGCCGGCGGCGACAACGACCTCTCCCGAAGCGTAGTTTGACAGCTCAAGCAGGTATCCCGTGTCGATTTCGTCGATGTTGTCTTCCTCCACGTCAACGCGGTTGTCGGACACCTTTATATCCTCTGCGAGGAGGTAAACCCCGACGTATTCCCCGTTGAGAAACACCTCTACAGACGTAGATGCTGGTTCCCAGTCGATTCCGTCAAGGTATCTGCCGAGCTCAAACGAGATGTGGTTCCGCTGGAGCGACTGGTCGCACTGGTTTGCGAGGAGAACCCAGATCCTTTCCTTACCGTCTCCGATTCCGAGCAGATTTGACTTTGCTTCAAGCCTGAATTTATACGATTTTTTCGGATAGCTCCACGAGTTGTTGCCGCGTCCGCGAATCTGCATCGCCATATCTTCAATCACGTACTTTTTTTCGCAGCCGATGAGTGAAAACGTCGCGTCGGCATAGACATCCTTTGAGGTGATGCTTTTTCCGTCATCGGTATTGATTAGCACTACGGGCATATCGAGGATATCGTAATCGAATATCGCGGTGTAAACGCCCTCCTCGGTGTCGCCTGAGCGGGAAGCGGTCGTCACACCGTCGCTCCATGACACAAATTTATATCCGAGCTTCGGTATCGCGGTGACTTCCTTTGATTCTGTCCCTGCGTCCTGGCTTTTCCAGCCCTCAATTCTTCCGGCGTCACTTGAATTGACAGTATAGATAATCTTGCCCTCCTCCGCATTTCCTATGGGCGAGGGGTCGAGATACTGCGCGTCGGAAACAACCTTCGGCCGCTTTGAGCCGGAAAAATTGGTTCCCGAACGAAAAGCAACGTTTTTTTCGACCGAGTTCTCCGCCGGTTCGGTTTCAGCTGAGGTTTCATCAAAAGACACATCTGTCTCTGGCACGGCATCGCTGTCTCCGGCGCACGAAAAGAGGCTGACTGCGAAAAGCAGCGCCGCGGACACCGATAGAATTTTACTGAAAGGCTTTTTCACATTTATCTCCCGATTCACATACATTTTATTGTCGCAATATAACATCAATATTACATTGATCCGCAGAAATTTTCTATCTTTTTTTGTAAATTATTATATTATATTGCAGGATTAATAAACTTTTCAGCTTTCCGAAACTGCTTCAAACTGACTGCTCCAGAGCTTTTTGTAGAATCCGCCCTTTGCAAGAAGCTCCTCGTGGTTTCCGGTCTCGATGATTTTTCCGTCCTTCATCACAAGGATTATGTCCGCTTCTCTGATGGTCGACAGGCGGTGCGCGACGATAAAGCTGGTTCTTCCCTTCATCAGCTTTGCAAACGCCTCCTGAATTTTCAGCTCGGTGCGCGTGTCGATTGAGGAGGTCGCCTCGTCAAGAATCAGCATCGGCGGAATTTTCAGCATGACCCTCGCGATGCACAGAAGCTGCCTCTGTCCCTGGGAGAGCGCACCGCCGTCGTCGCTTATCACAGTGTCGTATCCCATCGGCAGGCGTCGAATAAAGCTGTGCGCGTGTGCGGCTTTGGCGGCTTCGATTACTTCATCGTCGGTGGCTTCCCTGCCCATTCTGATGTTGTCGCGAACGGTGCCACGCATGATCCACGTGTCCTGAAGCACCATGCCGTAGGTTCTGTGGAGCGAATCGCGCGTGCAGGCGTAGATATTGTTTCCGTCGATTGAAATCTTTCCCTCGTCGGCGTCGTAGAATCGCATCAGCAGGTTGATGATCGTGGTTTTGCCGCAGCCGGTAGGTCCGACAATCGCCACTCTCTCACCCGGGTCAACTCTGACGCTCAGATCCTTTATGAGCTCTCTGTCTGGAGTATATGAGAACGACACACTGTCGATATCGACCTTTCCGGCGACGTAATCGAGGACGTGCGCGCCTTTTACGTCCGGTGTGCAGCGTTTTTCGTCGATGAGTGCGAAAATTCTCTCTGCACAGGCGAGCGCGTTCTGGAGCTCCGTGATTACGCCTGAGATTTCATTGAACGGCTTGGTGTACTGGTTGGCGTATGCGAGGAAGCTGGTAAGTCCGCCGACAGTCATTGAACCCGCCACGGCAGCGAGCGCACCGGTGAGGCATACGGCGGCGTAGACTACGTTATTTATAAACCTCGTCGAGGGGTTCGTAATGGACGAGAAAAATATCGCCTTGAGTGAGCACTTCTCAAGATTATCGTTGATTTCATCGAACTGCGCGAGGACGTCCTCCTCCTTTGAGAAGGCTCTGACAACGCTCTGTCCGCCCACAATTTCGTTGATATGCGCGGTGAGTTCGGCTCTGGTCTCGGACTGCTTCCGGAAC
>JBJFHS010000042.1:0-5324 GCA_051893885.1 Eubacteriales bacterium | reverse complement strand
ACATAAATGTAAGTGATTTCAATCGCACTGTTGCCGGAGCTTATCGAAAGGTAGTAACGGACAGCATCAAAACGGCAAAAAAACTCTCCGCGCCGAGCTTGAATATGCACCTTTCGAGGGGAGTGTACTTCACGCTGCCAGATGGAAAGGTATATCTGTTTGATATATATAGAGAACAATACCTCGACAGCATGAAAAGACTGCGCGAGGACTGCGAAAAAGAAATCGGCGGGGAGGAGATAAAAATCTGCGTCGAGAACACCTCCGGATACACCGGATTTCAGCTTGAGGCGCTCGATATCCTGCTTGAGAGTGAAGTGTTCGCGCTGACATACGACATCGGTCACGACTACTGCGCGGGCGGAGCGGACGGGGAAGTGATAATGAACAAATCTGACAGGCTGCGTCATTTTCACATTCACGATGCACAGGGAAAGCAGAACCATCTTACGTTTGGCGAGGGTGAGCTCGATCTGAATAAATATTTCGCAATCGCAAAAAAGTACGGATGCCGCGCCGTAATCGAAGTCAAGACCGCAGATGCGCTGAGAAAATCCGTAAACCTGATAAAAACCAGCAAAATTCAGCTGTAATATTTTATCAATTTTAAGTATTATTGTGAGTTTTATATATAATATATTGACGAAATGGAAGATATATGGTAATATAATAGAAATATATGCGTGCGGAGGTGTAATAACAATGAAAACCTTATTGCTGGTGATGATTTTTTATCACGACGTTCCGGCAGGACAGCGCGATTATACGCCGACTTATCAGATACAAAAAGAATAAATACTGGAATTCAAATCATTGAATCGGAGGCAGTTTCATTGAAGAATACAAACAATGCGGCAGTTGGATATGCACAAAAAATTCTCAGTCAGGTCAGACAGGCTGTCGTTGGAAAGGACGCTGTTCTTCTGCGGGTCCTGATGGCGATACTTTCGGGCGGACATATCCTCATTGAAGATGTGCCGGGCGTCGGAAAAACTACCATGGCGCTTGCTTTTTCAAGGGTATTGAATCTGGACTATAGCCGCGTGCAGTTTACGCCTGACGTTCTTCCGTCCGATGTCACCGGCTACTCCATCCTCGACCGTCAGACCGGCGAGATGATTTATCAGAAAGGCGCGATTTTGTGCAATCTGTTTCTGGCGGATGAGCTGAACCGCGCAACCTCACGTACACAGTCGGCTCTGCTTGAAGCCATGGAGGAAGGTCAGGTGACGGTTGACGGAATCAGCCATCCGCTGCCGAAGCCGTTTGTGGTGATTGCAACACAGAACCCCACAGGAGCCGCAGGAACACAGATGCTCCCCGACAGCCAGATGGATAGGTTCACCGTTCGGCTAAGTCTCGGGTATCCCAGTCCGATAGATGAAATGGCGATGGTCATGAGCCGTCAGGGAGGCAATCCGGTTAAGAATCTTACGCCGCTGATGTCAAGAGAGGAATTAGCTGCCCTGCAGGACGAAATAGCCGAAACATACCTCCAGGAAGCAGTGGTAAAATACATAGTTGACCTGATAACAGCCACACGGAATTCCGAGGATATCGAAAGAGGAGCAAGCCCCCGCGCCACGCTGGCAGTCACATCCATGGCAAAAGCCGCAGCCCAAATCCGCGGGCGTGATTACGTTATTCCGGCTGACGTGAGGGAGGTTTTTCCGTGGACAGTTGCTCACCGCCTGATTCTGTCATCAAAAGCAGAAGGACAGGACAAAACGGCGGAGGGAATACTGAAAGAAATTGTGGAACGCACTCCGTCTCCCAAAGTACGCTGATATGGCAGTTCGCAGAATTTTATATATTGCGGCATTGATCGGATGTGTGGTCTTTCACTGCGCCTATCAGGAATGGATATCATGGATTGTCCTGTTTGCTATGGCGATGCTCCCGTGGTTGTCGCTGATAATCAGCCTTCCTGCGATGTTTTTAACAAAATTGCGGCTGACTGTCCCCGAACAGGTGAAAAAAGGCGAAAATTCCGTTTTGCAGCTGAATATACAGTGCCCGCTTCCGAAGCCGCCTGTCAGATGCCGCGTCAGGATTATAAGACCCAACACAGGTGAGAGGCGGATCCTCAAAATCGGGGAAATCCTGCCCACAGAGCACTGTGGCGGAATTACAGTTCATCCCGAGCGGGTGTTTGTGTATGACTATATCGGACTGTTCCGCAGAAAAATCCGAAAAATACCCGACTTCATCGTCCGTGTTATGCCGGAACCGATGGCGACACAGATACAGAAAGAGCTGTCCGATGCTCTGCCGAAAGCATGGCGTAAAAAACAGGGCGGAAGCAGCGCGGAAAACCACGAAATCCGCCCGTATCAGCCCGGAGATAACCTGACGCTGGTTCACTGGAAACTGTCCGCTAAGGTTGATGAGCTGATTTCGCGTGAACCCATGGAGCCCGATCAGGGAAGAATGCTCCTGCTGCTTGACGTAAACGGCTCTCCCGCGGAACTGGATCGGAAATATGCACGCCTTATGTGGCTGGGAACACGGCTTTTAGAATCGGAGGTTTCCTTTGAGGTTATTGCGCTGACCGGAAACGGAATCGAAACATGGTTCATTGATGCACAGTGGATGCTTGAGCGCTGTCTGAGTGAGCTTCTGTGTGCTCCATTTGCGCAGGAAGGTTCTGTGACAGAGCGAAAAATGCACGCAGCATGGCAGTTTATTGTGGGAGGTGAGCCGGATGAAGAATAAACTCTGGCTGACACATCTGCTCGGCGCGTGTTTTGCCTTTCTGTTTGCCGTAACTGCCGTCGGATGTCTCGCAACAGGCTGGGAATTGAACATCGCTTCTCCCCACATATTTATCCTCTGGTGCGGACTTTTTTCCGTGCTCCCTCCGATACTTTTGTATTTCCGATACGGAGGGTGGGCTTTGCTGTTTTTGTCAGTCTGCGGAGCTTTTTCTATATGGCATGACGGCGTTCTGTGGGAACAGCTTCAGACTTTTGCCCATATCGTCAGCATCCAAATCGGAAAATATTACAAATTCCCCGTTCTCGGAGCGCAGATTTCCGAAGAATTCGATCTGTTCCTGATACTGCTTGCATACCTCACAGCGGTCAGCGTCAGTTTCTGCATCTGCAAGCGGTGGAACAGCCTTATCGCACTTCCTCTGCCCATTCTGTCGCTGGCGATTTGCGTGATAACAATAGGCACCCTGCCGGATGAGCGGATATTGTTTCTTTTGATGCTCGGAATCGTTCTGCTTCTCCTGACCGACTGGGTGCGGCGGAAAAATCCGGGACAGTTTGCCTCACTGCTCCTGATGACAGTCATTCCCACGGCGGCAGCTCTGGCCTTGCTGTTCGGTCTGAGCCCGCGGGAGGAATATGTGTGTCATATACCCGAGCTGCAGAAAAAAGCAGCTACGTTGATTGAACAGCTGAAGTCTGCTGCATCGGAAGCGGCTGAAAAAAACGCGGGCATAGAGTTCACAAAGAGCTTTACCTCACCGACGCTGAATCTGCAGAATGTCGGCCCGAGAAATAATTTGTCATTCACCGTCATGCGGGTTACATCGACCTATGACGGGGTTGTGTATCTGCGCGGACGTGACTACGATGTTTACACAGGTTTGACATGGGAATCCTCTGAGGAACGGACGGAATACTTTACTGCCGGTTCAGCTGAGAAGGGCACCATTACTATTGAGACAACCACTGCCCGGGATATCTTTTACACACCGTATTATACTGTCGATTCACTTTCACTTACAGACGGCTATTCAGACAATCCGGAAAGAGACCGAACATACAGCTATGCCGTTTCCTTAAGCCCAATGGAAAAATCAGGTACCGCACCAGATTATTCGGTGTATACAAAACTGCCCGAGGAGACAAGCGAAGGAACAAAGATAATAGCCGGCGGAGCATCAGCACGTTATATCGCAGAGTTTGTCGAAATGTACGTACAAAACAGCGCGGAGTATGACCTCAACACACCTCACATGGACAGCGGTTATACGGATTTCGCAAGATGGTTTCTTGAGGAAAATAACACGGGCTATTGCGTCCATTTTGCCACCGCTGCCGCCGTACTGCTTCGGACTGCCGGAATTCCCGCACGATTTGTAGAAGGGTACATGGTCAGCTGTAAGGCGAATGAAACTGTGACGGTGACAAATCACAACGCTCACGCATGGGTGGAATATTACGATAAAGAGGCGTCCGTCTGGAGGATTCTGGAAGCCACTCCGGCAGACGCGACTGTTACCGAAACCGAAGCTATAGAACCTGATGCGGAAACGATTTCGGAGGAAACCACGCCCGATATTCCGCCTATAGATGAAGAAACGCCGGAAGACGCGGAAGAAAATTTTGATGCGGCTGAAACAGAAAGTCAGGAAATTCCGCCCGAAAACCCCGATGATACTTCGTCTTCAGCAAACGGAATTGGGGAAAATACTGGAGCGGCACACGCTGCGAAAGAACCTTTCCGAATGCCTGAGTGGGTGAAAACAGTGCTGAAATCAGCGGCAAAAATTCTCCTCATCATATTGCTGATACCGGCGCAGGCATATATCCGCATCGCATTGAAACGAAAAATCTGGAACAGCGGCTCTCCGAATGTAAAAACCATACACCGATGGAGACAATCCAGACGCCTTGCACGTTCTCTGAAGCTCCGCATGCCCGCAGAATTGGACGAACTGGCTTTGAAAGCAAAATTCAGCCAGCATACCATTACCGAAGATGAGCTGGCGCTGTTCGACCGTTTCCGGGGCAAAATTTCCGGGCAGGTTGATGCTATGCCGTGGCATCGTAAAATCTTCTTCAGATGGATTCTGGCTGTAAAATGAATGTATGCGTCAAATCTCCCCACCACTTCGCAGGAGGAAATATGAACAAAAAAATAATACTTCTCATCACCATAATCGCCGCTGCCGTAGCCGTACTGTTCGGCTCATGCGCGAAAAATGACGACACCTCCATCATCAAGCCGGAAATTACGGAAAGCACAGGCGTTTACAGGGGAAACTCTGTCATTCTCCCCGACGGACAGATGACCGAAGGCGGAATTCTCCCATATTGCGATTATGAAAACGACACAATACAGTTCATTTCGTACATACGGGACGATGTGTTCGACGACGATGGGGTATACCTGCGTTCGGACAACACGTATTACCTCGTCAAAGCGGACTCAAAGCTCAATATCCTCTCCACCGATGAGCTTATGCTGAACGGCAAAAATCTCGGGCTGTGCTGTCTGATGCCGGAAAAGCTCTGTATACTCGACACCGGCTATGATAAATCGACCGATGAATTCAGCGTATGTGTCGCGGAATATACCTTTTCGGA
>JBJFHS010000041.1:0-5448 GCA_051893885.1 Eubacteriales bacterium | reverse complement strand
GAAATGATATAAATGTATGAAGTTCTTGCCAAGCTTCTTACAAGAAGCGTCCCGTTCCCCCCATCCCCCATCGTCAGCCAATCACTACCTCAGCAGTACTCGTGCCGCGGTTTTTACGGACGGTTATTTGGTTCGGGATGCGGGTCTTCAGGCCGCTGACGTGGGAGATTATGCCTACTGAGCGGCCGCCGGACTGGGACTCCAGAACATGGAGCGCCGCGTCGAGTGAGTCCTCGTCGAGAGAGCCGAAGCCCTCGTCGATGAAGATGGAGTCGATGCGGATGCCGCCGGACTCAGCCTCGGTCTCGTCGGAGAGGGCAAGGGAGAGCGCAAGGGACGCCATGAACGCCTCCCCGCCGGAGAGAGTCCGCACATCCCTCACCCTGCCGTTCCAGTGGTCGGATATGTCCAGCTCAAGGCCGCTTTTGACGCGGTGGTCGCCCGATTCCGCACGCCTGAGCAGCTCGTACCGCCCGTCGCTCATCCTCATCAAACGCAGATTCGCCCGCCGGATTATCTTCTCGAATAAACGCATCTGACAGAACGTCTCGAGCATTATCCGCTCCTTGCCGCCCACACTTCCGTTAGCAGTGTCCGATATCGCCGCGTAGAGCGAACACACGCGCTCCGCCTCACTCAGCTCTCCAAGCACACCCATAAGAAGCCGCGCCGCATCGCTGTTTCTGTTGTAAGCCGACGTCCGCGTTATAAGCTCCGACGTGATTTCCGCGAGCTTTTTTTCGCTTTCCGCCGATTTCGTCCGCAGCTCGTCGCACATCTCCGCGTCACTGCCCTCAAGCTGGGAGAGAAGCGTGTCCCTCGCGGCTTCTGCGGAACTGTGCTCGAGACTTATCCGGCGGTGCTCCACCTCGGCTTCTTCTGCGCGCTTCTCAAGCTCCGACGCGGTTTTCTCAAGCCCCACATTCTCTTTTTCAAGCTCCGCAGAGTCTGTGTCAGGGAGTGACTTCTCCATTTCACCGAGCCGCTCACGCTTTTCATCAATCGCCGAATTATCCTTCGCCAGCTCAATTTCAGCCTCCGACAGCAGTTTTTTCTCCCTCTCAATCGACTCGCGCAGCCCGACAAGTCTCTTTTCATCCCGCGGAATCTCGGCGGCACATGATTTACATTCGTCGAGCTTTTGTTCCGCCTCAGCCAGCCTGCAGCCGTTTTCATTTATCTCAGAGCGGAGCTTTTCCTCCCCAAGTGAGACGTCGCCGTCAAAATACCCGTTCTCCCTCAGCTCCTCGCCGAGACGGACGAACACACCGCGATGTGAATTGAGCGCACGTGCAATTTCCTCAAGAGCGGCGCTGATTTTTTCGCAGACCTTTTTCATCCTGTCAAGCTGCTCGCGGGTCACGCTTCCCTTCTCAATCTCAGCCGGTTCGGGGTGGTTTTTCGAGCCGCAGACCGGACATTTCTCCCCGTCCACGAGACGCAGCGAAAGCACCCCCGCGATGGAATCGAAGTAAATGCGCGAGGCTTCATCGTATTTTTTTCGCTCCTCGTCGGATTTTCTGCGCTCCGTGAGATATTCCGCCTCCGACAATGACACAAGCTCCGCGATGCTTTTGTACTCGCCCAGCTTTTCCGATATCTCCGCGAGCCGCTTTTTCTCCGACTCAAGCCTGCCGCATTCGGAAGCAAGGTCAGCCATTTTTGCCGTCTTTTCGCGCTTTTCGGCAATCACACCCTCGAGACGCTCGATTTCCGCCCCGATTTCGCCGATTTTTTGCTTGATTGCGGCGATTTTTTTCTCTTTTTCAACTGCCGCCGAGCTCAGCGCACCAATCTCACCCCTCAGCCTGTCCCGCTCGAGAAGCCTGTCGAGGATTTTTTCGTTCGCGGAGATTTTTTCGCGCAGCACACCGGCCTCTCTCCTGTAATCGTCAGTCCTGCCCTTTTCCTCCTCCGCAGTCCGCAGCTTTTCGGCGACGGATTTCAGCTTTTTCTCGGCCGATTCGAGCTGTGCGGCGGTTTTTTTGTCGTTTTCAGCCTTGTTCAGCTTTGCACTGAGCTGTTTTGCGCTCTCCGCCAGCCTGTCTCTGATTTCGCCGAGCCGCTTAACGACGTTTTTCTCCGCCTCAAGCTCGTCTCTCAGCAGCCGCTCAAACTCCTCACGCTGTGCATACCGAACTCCGCTTTCGATTGTTTTTTTCAGCTCCGCCGAGGTCACATCGAGCATCGCCGCGTATTTTTCCGCACTTTCACCGAGACTCTGCACCAGATTTTTTGCCTCAGAGGTCTTCTCGGCCGCCTTTTCGGAAAATTTTTCCAGAATCCCGGTTCCGAAAATCTGCCGCAGAATCTTCATTCTCTCCTTTGTGTCAGCGAGAAGAAGCTCCCGGAATTCGCCCTGCGCTATCATCACCGTCCGGCTGAACCGCTCCCTGTCGAGCCCGATTATGCCGCAGATCGCCTCCGTGACGTCCTTGTGCCGGCTGATTAATCGTCCGTCGGGGCAGACAAGGCGCGCTTCGGTAGATTTTTCGATTGTCCTGACACCTCGACGCATCTTCTCCCTGCACAGTTCGCGGCGGACGGTGTAGATTTTGCCCCCGTTTTCAAACGTCAGCTCCGCATATGTCATGCTCTCCGGCTCCGCGAACTTGCTTCTCAGCATCATCGGGTCGCGTGTTTTTCCGCTTGCCTCGCCGTACAGCGCGTAGGTTATCGCGTCGAACAGCATAGTCTTGCCAGAGCCCGTGTCTCCGCAGATGAGGTAGAGTCCGCCGCCTGTCAGCCTGTCGAGCTCGAGCGTGGTCTTTCCCGCATACGGCCCGAACGCCTGCATTGTTAGTCTGATGGGTCTCATTCGTCACCGCCCTCCTCTCCGATGATTTCGCCGAGTATTTTATTCACGAGTTCGTTTATTTCCTCGCTCGGCGGTGCATTGTTCTGCAGCTCGTACAGCTCCGCGAAAATTTTTGCCGGCGTGAGCTCATCCCTGTCCTCCGCTTCCGTAAAATCGCCGACCTCACTGTCCGAGCGCGTTCTGTGGTTGTCGTAGCTCAGGCGCATCAGGTTCGGGTAAATTATCCTCAGCTTCATTACGGCGTCGGGGATGTCATATTCGTCCTTCAGCACAATTTTATAGTAGTCGTCACGGTTGACGCTCTGCCTGAATTCGAGGGATGTCAGCTCGTCGTATGTACCGCTGATTTCACGCAGCTCGTGAAGCGGATGAAGCGGAATCTGCTCAACCTGCACCTCACCTTTTTCGCCGAGCGTGACTAAATTTACGCTTTTTTCTCCACCGATTTCCGAAAACGAACACCGCAGCGGCGAGCCGGAGTAGAATATGTGACCGTTTTCCGTCTTCACTTCGTGCGGCATATGCAAATGACCCAGCGCGGTGTAGTCTATTCCGCGAAAAATCTTCGGGTCAACTCTGCCGCTCCCCCCCAGCTCGTCATCGTCATAAGTCTCGCCCTCTCCCGCGACGAAATGGTGCGCCACGACCACATTCCGCTCACCGAAGTCGATTCCGGCAGAGTCCAGCAGAAACTTTAAGGCATCGTTATAGCTTCGGTTGTCGCCGTCAAAGTCCTCCCGCCCAAGCGAAACAAGCGACGGTCTGACAAACGGCAGCAGGATAAAATTGACGTCCCCCCACTCGTCGCTCAGCGATATGGTTCTGACACTTCCGTCGTATGCCGGTGAAAAATACACGCCCGAGTCGGACAAAACGTCGGAAAGGTAGGCAATTCGCTCGGGGGAGTCGTGATTTCCGCTGATTCCGACGACGGCGACGCTTTTTTTCACAAGCGAGGTCACGAATTCGTCGAAAATCGCAACGGACTCCGGCGTGGGGTTGGCTCTGTCGTAGATGTCCCCTGCTATGACGACCGCGCTGCACCCCTCACGGACGGCGATATCCGCAATTTCGCAGAGCAGGTGCTTTATGTCCTCGTTCATCGGAAATTCGCACAGCTTCAGCCCGATGTGGAGATCCGATGTGTGTAAAAATTTCATTACTCCGGCTTTCCCTTTCGCAGCTCCAGCGCAGTTTTCAGGCATTTCACTCCGCTTTCGTAATCGGGCAGCATGGGGTCGGCTTTACCGGTCTCGACGGCGGCAGCGAACGCGCTCTCGGGTGTGATATTTCCGTCATTTTTATAGACAAGGCAGTCCTCGTCGACAAAATCGGGGAGAATCTCGCCTCCGCGCAGCATTTTTTTGGTTTTTCCGGGGTCAAAGCTCTCGCCGTAGATTCTTACCTCGTCTTCGCGAAGCACAAGCCTTTTGCCGAACGAGTACATTGTCAGAAGCGCGCCGCTGCTGTCGGATGCGTAATTTCCGAGGATCAGGCTTGCGCAGGTGCCGCAGTCGTACATCAGATTGGCGCACAGAAGGTCGTCGGTGTTGTAGTCGGCGATGCCCGAGACAAATCCGCGCCGGGTGTACAGGTGGGACGAGCCGGCATCCCCGAACAGGCATGACAGGCACTCGATCAGAGACATCCCCTTTTCGAGCAAAATGCCGCCGGAGAGCTCCTCGTCGCGTTTCCAGAACATATCCGGCGGAGGAGTGACGTACTCGGCCTCGGCGCGGATTACGGGATTTTTGTCGGCGAACTGCTTTGCAACCCGCATGAGCTTTGACGGAAGGAGCGGATTTTTCACGGCGGTCAGAATGCCGTTTTCCCGTATTTTTCGGGCGATTTCGCCGCATCTCTCGCAGCCAAGCGACACGGGAGACTCGGTCATAAAGTTGATTTTATTCTCCGCCGCGCAGTCGAGAATTTCGTCGGTGCAGTAAGGCGGCACTGCGACAAACGCAATCTCCGGCTGAATCTCGCAAAACATTTTCCTGTAGTCGGAGTACGCCGCCGCGCCAGACTTCCCGCCGACCTTCTCCGCCCGTGCAATATTGAGGTCGCAGACCCCGGCAATCTCAACCTTATCTCTTATCATTTCAACAGCCGCAGCAATCTTTTCCCCCGACTTACCGCAGCCAACAATTACAGCTTTTTTCATAAACAATCACCATGTATACAAAATTTTGTGAGTGCGAGGATGGGGGGAGACGGGGGAGAACGGGACGCTTCTTGTAAGAAGCTTGGCAAGAACTTCAATCGGTTATCATCATTTATCGTGTAATGCGAGGGTAGAGGTATCACTTCGGACGAGTCAGCTGGCCTCGCGGCTTGATTTAGATATCCTCGACCTTAGAAAGGGTTGAGTGAGCTCGCAGGGACCGCTAACCCTGCTCGAGACAGCCGTATGGAATACCTTGATTCAGTAACTTACTCTATTGTAATCCTGACTCACGTCGTTTTAAAGCGAACGAACGATTCAGTCAGCTGCGAAACTATAAATTTAGTTATTCCATACCACGCACGCGAGTCAGTACCACGAACAATTTAAGTTAGCATATCACGGTATTCCATCCGGCTATCTCGAGCAGGGTCTCGGCGGTCCCTGCGAGCTCACTCCACCCTTT
>JBJFHS010000040.1:0-21821 GCA_051893885.1 Eubacteriales bacterium | reverse complement strand
TGGCGGAGAGAGAGGGATTCGAACCCTCGTGTGGTTTCCCACAAACTGATTTCGAGTCAGCCCCGTTATGACCGCTTCGATATCTCTCCATATTTATTTAATTATCCATAACCGGACAACATTTGTATTATACCACATAAAATCTGATTTTGCAATAGTTTTTTCAAAATTTTATAATAAATAACCTCTGAATAAATTCGGACTGTAAAAAGCTCAGACACGGAATATCAAATTTTAATTGAGCAACAAAATTCATTATCTAATCATAAAGCAAATAAACTGCTAAAATATTCTTAGTCCAACAATGAGGTTCGATATATCTAATAAATTTTGGACACAAGACATACCGTCTCGACATGACTTGTGCGGGGGAACATATTAACCGGCAGAACTTCGCACAGATCATACCCGTTGTCTGAAAGCTCGTGAATATCCCGTGCCATAGTCTGCGGATTGCAGGAGATGTAGATTATCCTCTCGGGTGAAAAATCGACTAAATCCGAACGCATTTTTTTTGATAAACCGGCTCTCGGAGGATCAAGCGTGATGAGCTCAGGTTTCACGTTGTTCGGAAGTTTTTTGCGAAAATCGGCGGCGTCTCCGGCAAAGAAATCGATGTTTTTTATATTGTTGTTCTCTGCATTGAACCTTGCATCGTTTACGGCATCGCGGTTTATTTCCACTCCCCAGAACTTTGATTCCGTGAACATTTTTGCCAGTGTTAGTCCAATTATCCCTGAACCGCAGTACAAATCAATTCCGTATGAAAAATTTTTTTGTGAAGCCAAGCTGCATACAAAATCAAGAAGCCGCTCAAACACCGGAGTGTTCACCTGCCTGAAAGCCTCCGATGTAAAGCGCATATCAATGTCACCGATTCTATCATATATATATGAACAATACTTATTTTTATCATTATCGGAAAACAGGTTGACATTCTCAATATCCGGAAACCTCTCCGTAAGTGCATTTTTTACATTTGCCGATAATGATTCACTAACGCTTTTTTCAGTGTAAATTGATACTGTGATTTTATCTGCTCGACTGCCCCTGATTTTCAACTCGACAGGATTGCACTTTTCTATTATCGGCAATTGCCTATTTATAAAGTTGACAATTTCATTATATCTCTTCGGACATAGTAGGCAATTGCCGAAACTTATCGCGGCATTTGTCTTTCTTTTGAAATAACCGAATCCGCCTTCGCTGTAGTGAAGTGAAATTTTATTCCTGTAACCTTCGCGCACATCAGAACTCAAGGTGTCAGATACAATATTGTAGTTAAGTCCGGCTCGCCTCAGCGCTGAGGAAACTGTGTTTTTTTTGATTTGGTTTTCATAATCATATGAAATATGACCGAGAGTGCAGCCTCCGCATGACGCAGAATCAGGACATTTATCTGTTATTCTGTATGGTGAGGGCGAGATAATTTCAAGAAGTTCCGCGGTCATGTAGTTTTTTTCACGCGTTATAATTCTAATTTTTGCAGTATCTTTTTCAACAGCGCCGGCAACAAAAACAACTGCTGAGTCAATTTTCGTGATACCGATACCGTTTTCGTTTGTTCCGATAATTTCAGCTGTATAAATATCATTGATTTCCATTTTCAGCACCCAATTAAAATAAGGATTACATAATAAGTTAATTATATTATAATTTTATTGCCATGTCAATCTGTAGGCAAAACAAAAAGTCAGGCATATACTGTCATTGATAAATATTAACGGAAAAAAGAAAGGATACTAACAATGGCAGAATGTGTTATAGCAATGCAGAATCAGACAAATGCAGAACGAGCGAGGCGTGCAGCGGCACTTGCGAAAATTAACGCGGAAATCGTTTCGGTAGACCCTAATTTCACTAAGAGAGGCTGCTCTGTAGGGATAAAGCTCAGGTGTGACGACGCGGATAAACTTATAGCGGTTCTTGAACGGAAAAAAATACCGTATGGCGACATTATCGGGAGGTATTGAATGAGAACAGTATATTTTGATAATGCCGCGACTACTTTTCCAAAGCCTCCGGAGGTGATTCAGGCTGTGGAGGATGCTTTAAAGAGTTGCGGAAATCCCGGCCGTGGGTCGCACAAGCTGTCTCTTAAAGCATCCGAACTTGTTTACGACTGCCGTGAAGCCGCCGCAGAGATGTTTTCGGCAAATGCAGAAAATGTTTCTTTCACGATGAACGCCACTCAGTCGTTGAATTTCGCGATAAAAGGGCTTGTAAACGAAGGAGACCACGTCATAATCGACAATTTGGCGCACAACGCTTCGTACAGACCGCTGATGGCGATGTGTTCTGCCGAATATTGTTCGGCTGACGTGTACGACGGATTGAATCCTGACAGCATTTATTCAAAGCTGAAGGACAATACCTCGGTAATAATCGCAACGCACCAGTCAAATATTTCGTCGGATACAATTGATATTGAAAAAATAGGCAGCATCTGCCGCGAAAACGGGTTAAAGTTCATCGTCGACGCATCCCAGAGCGCAGGGCATATCCCAATAGATGTGAAAAAAATGAATATCACATCGCTCTGTATGCCCGGTCACAAAGGACTTTTCGGGCCGATGGGGGTTGGTCTTCTGATATCGGCCCCGGACACATATTATAATACGCTCATAGAAGGCGGGGCGGGAGTAAATTCACTCGACCAGACGATGCCAGACGAGCTTCCCGAAAGACTTGAGGCCGGAACTGTTCCTCTTGCGGCAATAGCGGGTCTCAATGCCGGAATACGATTCGTCAACAAAAGAGGAATACGCCGAATCCACGAACACGAATGCGAAATCACCGATTATATTATTAGGCAATTGTCTAAAAAGCCAGAAATCAGCTTTTATGGTTCATGTGTCGGACCGGTTTTCAGTTTTAACATTAAAGGAAAATCACCATCTGAAATAGGCAAACGCCTAAATGACAACGGCATTTGTGTAAGAACGGGATATCACTGTGCGCCGCTTGCCCATAAAACTCTCGGCAGCATTGAAAACGGAAGTGTGCGGGTCAGCGTTTCCTGCCTTAACAGAAAATCCGAAGCAGAAGTATTTGTCAGAGAATTAAGCAGGGAATTGAGAAAGATATGATGTTAAATTTAATTAATTGTCCTTGACATTTGTTCTCTGTTTGTGTATAATAATATTAAATATATTTTGTAGAGGAAGGATATTATACGCATGGCAGAGTGGATAATAGATAAAAAAGACGTAAAGTCAACCGTTGACGGAAATTTTATTTTATATAAAAACCGCCCGCTGGTGAGAGAAGACAATGTTATTTGCTACGGGAATGTTTCTGATAAATATATAATCAAAATGATTATTATGACTGAGAAGGAATACAAAGGCCAGAAAGTGCCCGATCAGATTTATGTACAGCTTCTCAGCACGGATTCGAATGTGCCGGACAATGAACGAGTGATCAAAGAAGGAATGAAGAGTGGGCTTTACAATGCGCTCGATATCGGAATCGCATGGCTCGACAGATATTCCGCAGCGTAAAAAATATGGCTTGATACGGATTTATGTACCAAGCCTTTTTTATTTTTACGAAGCGGTTTTCGTCTCCTTTGACTGATTTTTCGGGGACAATTTAGACATTTGCCGCTGTGCCATTACGAGGTTGTAGTAAATGCCTTTCTGTTTTATCAGCTCATCGTGGGTTCCGATTTCCGCAAGCTCACCTTTATCGAGGACTATAAGCCTTGTAGCGTTTCTCAGAGTCGACAGTCTGTGAGCTATGGCAAGGGTAGTTCGGTCTGCTATCAGCTTCTGAAGCGCATCCTGAATCTGTTTTTCTGTTTCAGTATCAAGGGACGCAGTTGCTTCATCGAGAATCAGTATTTTGGGATTGTGCAAAAGTGCCCGTGCTATCGCGATGCGCTGTCTTTCGCCACCGGAGAGTGTGTGGCCTCTTTCGCCGACTTTGGTGTTATAAGCGTTAGGCAACTTCATTATAAAGCTGTGCGCACCCGCGATTTTTGCCGCAGTAATGACTTCATCGCGAGTTGCACTCGGTTTGGCGTAAGAAATGTTGTCGTAAATTGTTCCGGAGAACAGGAATGTCTCCTGCAAAACAACGCCTATCTGCGAGCGCAGTGACTGCTGAGATATATCCCGGATGTCAATACCGTCGATTTTAATTGCGCCTTCGGTGACGTCGTACATACGCATTACAAGGTTAATCAGTGTTGATTTGCCGACGCCGGATTTTCCGACAATACCTATCATTTCACCGGGCTTTATTTCCGCGGATATATTTTTCAGCACATAAGCGGTTTTATCGTAGCCGAAAGAAACATTCTCGAGTGAAATATATCCTTCGATCTCATGGTCGATCGCGTTCTCTCTGTCCGCAACGTCGACATCCTCGTCAACTACATCGAATATTTTGACAATTGACGTCATAATCCTCGTGAGTCTTCTCGGTATTGAAGAAAGCCATCGCAGAGGACCGTAAATGATGCTGACATATGATGAAAACTGGCTCATTTCACCGAGCGTCATCTCTCCGCCGATAATTTTGTTTCCGACGTAGAACAGCAGAAAATATTCTCCGATACCCATGATAAAGCCCAGAACAGGCTGTATTTTGGCGAAAAATACTTCAGCTTTGATCTGCGTGTCACGTTCAATCTGTGTTATCTCATCGTATCTGTTGATTTCGCGCTTTTCCATGCCGAATGCTTTTACGACGCGGATGCCTGAGAATGTGTCGTGCAGGATAGTGTTCGCGCGTGAGCTCATCTGCCACTGACGGTGGTATATCTGCCTCATAAAGCGGTGGAACAGCCGGTAGGTATACATGACAACCGGAGTCGGCAGAATTATCATCAGCGCGAGCCGCCAGTCATATGAGAAAAGATATACGCCGACAGCAAGCAGAATCAGTATCTGCTCCACCATGTTTCCGAAGTCGTTTGAGATGAAGCGCGAGAGCTCGGCAGTGTCGTTTGATACCCGGTTCATAAGCTCGCCGGACGTCCGCTTTGATATACGCGAAATTGACAGCTTCTGAATTTTATCGAAAACCATCTCGCGCAGAGTCACGACAATACCGTTGCTCGCCTTTATCAAAAATACGCTTCGTGTCATTGAAATAAGCTGTGTTACAATATAGACGCCGAACATGGAAGCAATGACTGTAAGGTATCCCGAAAGGCGAGGCATGGATTCCGCTTTGATGTAGTTGTCAACCAAAATACGGTTTATATAAGGCGGAATCAGGTTCGCGGCGGCGATAATGAAGTAAAATCCGATTGAGAGATAAATCAGATAGCGGTATGGTTTCGCGATTGCCCACAGACGCACCAGATAGTGCTTTTTGTCGACGCAGTGCTCACATATGCTGGAGCCTGGTCTGAACTGCCTGTGACACTTCGGGCAGCGGTGGTTGATCTCCTTTTCGTAGTCATAAGATATCTCTTTGCCGCCGAGATATTTGTTCATTTCCCGCGAGGCTGCGGCGTAAAAGTCGAGATACTGCATATCGGAGCGGCAGAGTATGTGCCATTTTCCGCCATTATCGGAATATTCTATGAAGACACATCCGATACCGCGCCTGAAAACAATTTCCTTTATCTCAGAGAGCGGTATGTCGCGTATTTTTTCGCCGTCTGTGTAGACCGATATTTTGTCCTTTTGCAGAATCACCAGACCGTCAATTTTTTCCTTTTTGTCTGTCGGCTGAAGGACGAAATCGACAGGGAGAAGGATGTCTTCACGCTTAAGATTTTTGTCGAGTGAGAGAGCTTTTTCAGTCAGGGTTTGTCTGTTTTCCATAATCAAATACCTTTCTCAAAAATTTCCCGTAGTTCCCACTTACAGGAACAGCTCTATCCTGCGGTAGCTCTTGCGGTCAAGCTTTTCTATATCCGGTATCTCATAGCGGTTGCCGTCGATGTCGTTTACAAATATCCGGGTTCCTCCGACCTTTAAAAGGCTCTGGAAGGTATCGCGGAGAGTAATTTCAAGCTCGCCTTCCTCCGTCAGAATTTTCCAGTACGAATAGCCGAACTTGTCCTTTGACGATAGGATCTGCTTTATGACTGGTGTGTAGTATTTTCTGTCAAGTTCGGCTCGCAGCAGCTTTGCGTTTTCCTCACCCATTTCGTCAATGTCGGCAATAAGTCCGATTTCCGCCGAGTCAATGTCGAGCACGGAGATGTATGAATAGGGAAGGTCGAAGGGAAACGCGCGGTGCAGGAATATTCTGTCGTATTTTTTCTCGGTCATATTTCCGTCGTCGTCGGGAAGCGTGACTGTCATCGAGATAAAATCGTTGCACACCTCGAATTTCGCGTTGTCTTTTGTTATGTATTTTACTGCGATTACTTCTTTCAGTGCAGTTTTTTCGGTTTTGTTTTCTGCCATTTTATATTACTCCTTCAGCGTTATTCTTCGATTCCGATGTTCTTCATTGCCTCAAGCTGGAGACGGTAGAGCTTGAAGTAAATTCCTTTTTTTGCGAGCAGCTCGAGGTGTGTGCCGGCTTCGGGGACTTTTCCGTTTTCAATCACGATAAGCTTGTCCGCGTCACGGAGTGTTGAGAGTCGGTGCGCTATCATTATAGTGGTTCTTCCGACGGACAGCTTCTCAAGTGCTGTTTGAATCTTGCGCTCGGTTTCGGTGTCCATAGCGGCAGTGGCTTCATCGAGAATAAGGATTTTAGGGTTTCTGAGTATTGCGCGGGCTATGGAAACTCTCTGTCTCTCTCCGCCGGACAAATCTTTATATCCGAATCCTATCATTGTCGAATACGCGTCTGGGAGCTTTATAATAAAGTCGTGCGCTCCGGCGATTTTCGCGGCTTCAATAACCTCAGCTTCAGTGGCGTCCGGCTTGGCGTATTTTATGTTGTCGAGTATCGTACCCATGAAAAGGTATGTCTCCTGTGAGACTATCGCGACGTTCTGTCTGAGGTCGTCAAACGCTATGTCCTTTACATTTACGCCGTCAATTGTGATCTCACCTGCGGTTACGTCGTATAGTCTGATCAGCAGGTTGGCAAGTGTGGATTTTCCGGCTCCGGTGTGTCCCACAATGCCGAGAGACTGTCCCGCGTCTACTTCAAACGACACATTGTCGATAACCTTTCGGGTCTTGTCATATGAAAAGTCGACGTTCTTGAATTCAACTCGGCCATGACAATTGTCGAGGTGTACCGGCTCTGCGGCTTCGGTTACATCGGGCTTTGCGTCCATTATTTCAATCAGTCTGCTCATTGCGTTAAGGCTGTCCGTGAACTGATAAACCATGTCAATGAACGACCTCAGCGGACTGAGCACCATGTTCATGTATGAAATAAATACGAGCAGCGTTCCGTAGGTCATCTGACCCTTTATAACCATCCAGCCTCCGCAGCCGAGCACTATGAGATTGCTTATATAGAACAGAAGTCCGACGGAAGGGAAGGCAACAGTTCCGAATATGGAGGTCTCCTGTTCTATGGCTGCGAGATTTCTGCTGCTTCTGTCGAATCTGACCGTTTCATCCTTTTCCTTTGAGAATGCCTTGACCACTCTCATGCCGCTCAGAATATCGGAGAGAATTGCGTTCATCTGGCGCGAGCGGGTCCATCTTTTGGCGTGCAGCTTGTCCATTCTTCCGAACAAAAACTTCATCGCCGCCACAATAAACGGCACGGTCACGACAGTCAGCAGGGTCAGAATCGGATTCATAATCAGCATAATTATGAAAATCACGGCGACCTGAACGATATTTACAAGGTAATACGGCACTCCGTCGCAGAAGAACCAGTATATAGTGTTCGCATCGCGTGTTACCTGTGTCATAAGTCCGCCGGTCTGACGGTTTGTGAAAAAGGACAGCGACAGCCTTTCAATAGAGCCGAAAATTACCTTTTTCAAATCATATACCAGTTTCGCGGCTATTTTGGACGTAACGATGTTGTGGAACATTGTGATAAACAGCGAAAGCAGCCGCGTTCCGATTATGATTCCAAGCACAAGGAGAATCTCTCCGTAGTATTTTCCGGCTTTATCCAGAACCTCGTCGTAATAAAAGCCGGATGAAATATAAGGAGTCAGGATGCCGAACGCGCTTGTCAGAATCAGCATCGCGATTATGGTTACGACTTCTGCCTTGTATTTTAAAATAAACTCACCCGTGCGTCGGATAATTTTGTTTTTATCCATGCACTTAGGGCAGATTTTCCGCTCCTCGTCGATATATTTCGTTCCGCATTTCGGACAGAACATTTCATCACGGCGGCTTTTGTGCTTCTCATCGGGAGTGATTTTTCCCTCATTTTTCAGCTGTTCGAGATAACGCGCGCAGGTGAAAAAGTCGCTCTTATATGTGTTTGACAGGTTTGTTATCAGTACATAATGTCCGTTTTTGTCCTTTGCGGTAAATCTCGCCGAAGAAATCTGTTCCTCTGTTCTGAAGTCGGACAGCTCTCCGATATCAAAGCAGTCGTAAGTCAGAATTTCAAATTTCCGCTCAGGCTTGTTTTTGCTGAATACCGAGGCTTTTTCACCCCTCGTCAGCGTCACGGAGCCTGAGATTACTATGATATCGCATTCGGTACACAGCATATAACAGTCACTCCGCACCATCTCGCGGTTCAAATCAGATTTCACGCAAAGTCTGATTTCTTCAGGCTGAATACCTTTTTCAATTAGTACAGCCGAAAGCTCGTTTGGAACAATGCCGGGTTCACCTGGGTTAAAATACCATTGTTTAATCGCCATATTATTAAACTCCTATTAATAATACATCATAAAACTAAATAAAAACGTCTGCATTATGCACAACTGCAATCATTATATAATATGCCTTTGTAAAAGTCAACATATTATTTAATTTTTGTCTCCAAAATTTAATTATTATATTTAATTATATTTTATATTTCAACGTGCAGCGGCGCATATGTTTTATTTAACGAATGCTGTAATGTTTCTGAAATATTTATCGAAACTATATTAACAAAAATGAAAATTTATGGTATAATAAAAACAATGTTGATTTCATATTACAACATATCTTTTGGAGATTGATATGATAAACGAAAAATTGTTGATTCAGGATCCCGCTGCTCTTAAAAAACAGTTTCAAAACGATAAAAGTTCTGAGGGTCCGTATATATATCTGCCGTTAGACAGCGCTGACTCGTCAGAAAAAACCACCAAGCTGATAACAGGCTATAAAAAATCGGGTTACAGCGGTATTATTCCTTTTACCGACAAAAACAGCGTCATAAAGGCGTTGTCAGACAAATATTACGAAACATACGACATAATCAAAAAAGAAACCGACGCAAATCAGCTCAAGCTCGCATATCTCGATGACACCTATGTAATGCGCGAGTATCTCTCCTCACTTGAAAACCCATCCGAAAAAATCTGCAAAATACTCACAAAATATGAGTACACCTGCACAGAGGGTGAGCTCATGCGAATTAAGCTCCATATCAAGGGAAAACTGATGTCTCTTGTGGCAGTGGACGATAACGACCTCACCATAACAGACCTTCGCGAATACGTGAACGACGGAATTCTTGAGTGGAAGGTGCCGGAGGGAAACTGGAATATCGAAGAATATCTGTGTGAAGATGATGTCAATTCAAATTTTATTAACACCCTTGATTATGACGTCAGCATGGATTATCTTCGCGCAACCTTCGGAAAGCTGTTCGACAGATACTCCGCCGGAAAAACGCAGCCGTTCAATACATTTATATATCGAAATGTCATGTTTGCCGGACAGAACCGCAGAATGTGGCACGAAAATTTCAACAAACGCTTTGAGGAAGAATTCGGTTTTGACCCAGCTCCATACTACACTCTTATGTTCCGCGACTACGGTGGAAATTCAAAACGGTATAAGTGTATGCTTATGAGCTGCCGCGCGAAAATGCTCGTTGAGGGTTATCTCAAGGCGGTTTCAGATTACTGTAAGGCTCACGACGTGTTCTGTACGGGATTTCCGGCCGAAAGTAAAGCAGCAGCGTGCTCGTGGCTGTTCGGAGACGGTCAGCTTCTGCACAAATACTCCTCCGCACCCGGTATATCCATGCCGTTTGCTTATTTATACGGTCTGAACGGCATCAGAGTCGCTGCAGGAGCCGCAGATGAGCTTGGATGTGATACAGTCACTGCGGATCTATTTAAATACTATATGACTCTGACGCGGGATATAATCTACCGTGAGTCAATGAATGTTTTTGTGCGCGGAGTAAATTTTGTCTTCACACACCTCGGCGAAGACAGGACAAAGGAACACAGCGACATTGTAGAAAATGACCCGCCTGTATGGGGCTCGATATTCTCAAAAGGAGACGACCTCACAGAGTACGCTTCATTTGTATCGAGAATACAGACGATGCTGCGCGGAGGTGAGCACGTCAGCGAAGTGGCAATAATTTATCCCATCCATACGCTGCACTCCCTCGTATATCTCTATCAGTCTGAAACATCGGGCTTTGAGTATCCGTCAACTCCGGAAAACGCGGATTACATGGAGCTGATGAACAATTTCCTAAATTATGTGGGAATAGATTCTACATTTATCCATCCTGATGCCATCATAAACAGCGCGCTTGCAGAAAACGGTGTGCTGTACCTCGGAAACGAAAAAGACAAAAATGTCATGAAATTCAAGCTGCTTATCCTGCCGTCAATGTCGATCGTCAGCCTGAAAGCCCTGAAGGTTGTCAAAAAGTTCTACAACGAGGGCGGAAAAATTATCGCCACGGACAACCTGCCGCTCTCCGCTTGTGAATGTTCAAAAATATACGATTCCGTAAACACCGCGATAAAAGAAAATTCGACCGAGGATGAAGAAGTCTGTGAAATAATCAAATACATCTTCGGTGAGGATGTGACGGACAACAAAATCTATAAAAGATATTACAAAAACGAAAATTCAAACGGGGGAGTTGCGTATTATCTGCCGTCAAACAAACGCTCTGTGGATGGAACTGAATCCGTTTCAGCCGATATGCTGTTTCAGGCGACGGAAAACTTCGGCATAGCTCCCGACGTATATATCGACAACATGACGAGAAGGGAATTTGCTGGATTTGTAAACTACCATCTCCCGGCGTTCATCAAGGTTGGAGTGGACAAACGGCTCGCAAACGGCTGCTCAATAAATTACCTGCACAAAAGGCACGCGGGATGCGATATTTATTATTTCACAAATACAACCGGAGAAGATTATAATGGAAGCATACTGCTCAGAGGAAACCTTGTGCCGGAGGAATGGAATCCGTACAACGGAAAAATCAAAAAAGCGGTATATAAAATCGTCAGATTCCGCGGTGAAATCTACACAATGATAGACGCCGAAATAAGCGCATCCTCGTGTACTTTCTATGTAAGCCCAATTCAGCGAACACAGAAAGAACTGAGCCGCGACCTCACAGAAAACGATGAAATACCGGAATTTTTCCCGAAAAACAATTTTTGAATGAATTAAAGAGGGGGACAGTATGTACAGCGAAACAATTTCAAAGACAGCGGGAAGTATCATTGAAAACATAAGCCGCGTAATATTCGGAAAAGAACGTGAAATACGCTATGTTGTCACCGCGCTTTTGTGCCGTGGTCACGTGCTTCTCGACGATATACCGGGTACAGGAAAAACAACTCTCGCAAAGGCTCTTGCAAAATCTATTTCAGCCGATACGAAGCGAATTCAGTTCACTCCCGACCTTCTGCCATCCGACATCACCGGTGTTAACTACTACAATCAGAAAACCTCGGATTTTGTGTTCAGGCGCGGACCGGTATTTACGGGAATACTGCTTGCGGACGAGATAAACCGAACCACACCGAGAACGCAGTCCGCTCTCCTCGAGTGTATGGGAGAGCATCAGGCTACAATAGACGGCGTGACATATCCGCTCGACGACCCGTTTTTCGTCATAGCAACACAGAACCCTCTCGAGTCACAGGGCACTTTTCCGCTTCCGGAAGCCCAGCTGGACCGCTTTCTCATGAAGCTGTCTCTCGGATATCCCGAGCATTCGGCCGAAAAGAATATTCTGACACAATATAACAGTGTAAGCCCTCTCGACACCCTTACATCGGTCTGCACGAAAGCCGACATAAATACTGCCTGCGACATGGTTTCCAGGATAACAGTGAGCGAGGCGATAAAGGACTATATCATCAATATAGCAGATGCCACGAGAAACAGCGACAGACTTCGCCTTGGTGTAAGCCCGCGTGCTTCTCTTGCCCTTATGAAGGCGTCACAGGCTTATGCAGCAATAATGGGAAGGGATTACGTTATCCCGGACGATGTAAAGAGCGTTGCTGTCCCGGTTCTATCGCACAGAGTTATAGTGAAGTCATCAAACACAATCCGTCTGACGGACACAAACGAGCAGGTTATAGAATACCTGATTGACACAATCAAAGCGCCGATTGACTGATTTCATGAATCAGGTTGAATACAGAATTGAGGTGAACGCTGTGTCAGACGTTTATAAGCAATGCCCGAGGTTTGAGAACGACAGATATATCATAAGATTTATATCAGCCGACGACTGTGATGACCTTTTGAAAGTATATTCCGATGAAAAATCTGTGCCGTTTTTTAACAGCGACAACTGTCACGGAGACAACTTTTATTACACCACCGCGGAAAGAATGAAAAAGGCAATTGAATTCTGGATGGACGAATACAAGAAGCGTTATTATGTGCGCTGGACAATTGTCGATAAAAGAAAAGACGAGTCAATCGGCACAATCGAGCTATTCAACAGACAGGCGAAGGATTATTTTACCGACTGCGGCATTCTGAGACTCGATCTGCGAAGCGACTATGAGCTCTGCGGAGAAATAAAGGATATTCTGTCACTGATACTTCCGAGCGCGTTTGAATTGTTTGAGTGTGGAAAAATCGCGACAAAAGCAGTAAATGAAGCCGGAGAGCGGATAAACGCACTGACACACCTCGGCTTTGTTCCGACAGACAAAAATCTCATCGGAGATGACGGACGCAAATATGATTCTTATTATATCCTGAGAAAAATAAACATATGATTTATATAGCTGTAATAATTTCCGTAATAATCGTGCTTGTGCTTCAGGCGAGGATATATAAAAAGCACGCTTACGACCGGCTCGAATATAAGGTGTCCGTCTCCACAAATGAGGTTTTTGAGGGAGAGGAGATTTATATTTACGAGGAAATCACGAATAAAAAGCTCCTGCCGCTGCCGTTTCTCAAAGTCGATACAGAGCTGCCGGACGGTCTTTCATTCCGCATTGTGGAAAGAGATGAAAAAACAGGCGCTCTGAAGGAAACTTTTCCAAGAATTATCCACAGTATTTTTATGCTGCGCGGAAATCAGATGATAAAACGCCGTTGGAGAGTAAAGTGCGGCACTCGCGGTACATATCACCTCGGAGCGGTCACAATGATAGCCGACGATATTTTCGGAACGTACCAGAACGCCAAGGTTATCGAACCGGACAAGTCTTCAAAAGCCGTCGTCACCGTGCTCCCGAAAGCAATCAATCTTTCAAGCGAATTTACATCCTCAGAATATACAAACGGAGAATTCATTGTGGAAAACAGCCTGCTCTCAGACCCGCTTCTGAAGGCCGGAATAAGGGAATACGTAAACGGCGACCCGATGAACCGAATCAACTGGAAGCAGACCGCGGTCCACAACAAGCTCATGGTAAATATAGAGGAATTCACCAACCGGCATCAGTTCAATATTATTTTGAATATACAGTCGCGCGATATCGAAAAAACAATTCCCGGTCCTCCGAGCTCACGTGCTCCGGTTGAACTGTGTCTGACTGTTGCCGCCTCGATTCTCGACAAAGTTTCAAGCGAAAACGTGCCGGTCAGAATCATATCAAATACACCGCCGGAAAATATCTGCGGAGATGAAGCCAAATGTGCGGATGGAGACGTTCTGTCAAATCTGTATATCTCTCCCGCGTTCAGGGGAAAGAACGATATGCTCGACGCTCTTCGGATTCTCGCACAGCTTGAGCTTATGATTTCTACTCCGGTTGAAAAGATGATGGACTGCATTGTCGAAAATCCCTATGTTTTTACAAGCGGCGGTAATATAATATTTGTGTCAGCATACCTTAGCGAGAGAATGATAAATTTCTGCTATTCGCTTCGTCAGTACGGAGTAAACTGCATATTCTATATCACTTCGGCAAGTATAAACGCCTCTATCATTCCTGACGATATAGAAGTGCATTTCAAAACATACATAGAAACCACATAACTACAATTTTCCATATGTGAGGTACTAAAAATGGAATTCAAAGAATTTTTAAAAAATGCGGCAAATGTAAAGCCGACAGCCAGACAGCTTGAGTGGTTTGACACTGAATTTTACGCTTTCGTGCATTTTACCGTCAACACCTACACCGACCTTGAATGGGGACTCGGAAATGAAGACCCCGCGATATTCAATCCGTACGACCTCAACTGTGACGAATGGGTTGAAGCTGTAAAATCCGCGGGAATGAAGGGAATTATCCTCACCGCCAAGCACCACGACGGCTTCTGTCTGTGGCCGAGCGCGTACACCGAGCACTCAGTAAAGAACAGTCCGTGGAAAGGCGGAAAGGGCGACGTTGTGCGCGAATGTTCTGAGGCGTGCAAAAGAGGCGGAATCAAATTCGGAGTATATCTTTCACCGTGGGACAGAAACTCAAAATATTACGGAACCGACGAATACAACGACTACTACTGCAATCAGCTTACGGAGCTTCTGACAAACTACGGCGATATTTTTATGGTCTGGTTTGACGGTGCGTGCGGGGAAGGGCCGAATGGCAGAAAGCAGGTATATGATTACGACAGATACATCAGCCTTGTGCGCAAATATCAGCCAAACGCTGTGATATTCAACGACGGCGGACCAGATGTGCGCTGGTGCGGAAATGAAGCAGGTCAGGCGAGAAGAGGAGAATGGGCGGTAGTTCCGGGCGAGCTCTGCTACAGATGCGAAAAGCAGACCGCGGGT
This sequence comes from Eubacteriales bacterium, assembly GCA_051893885.1. Lineage (GTDB taxonomy): Bacteria > Bacillota > Clostridia > Oscillospirales > CAG-272 > UMGS1696. Next base: position 6,842 of record JBJFHS010000040.1, on the reverse strand, counting down.
GCGCTTCTCGACGGAGATTTGTCGCATATGTACAACTCCGATCAGGATATCGGCGAGCTTAACAATATCATTTATTCAAAGGGATTGGTTTTCGCAGGTTCGGAGATTGATATGTCCATAAGACCGGGCTGGTTCTATCATAAAAACGAAGAGCCGCGTTCACTTGAGAGACTTTTACGCACATACATAAATTCCTGCGGTGCGAACACATCGTTCAACCTGAATATTCCGCCTATGCCGTCCGGAAGATTCGACCCGAGAGATATCGCGCGGCTGAAGGAACTCGGAAAAGCTCTTGACGATTGTTTCGGCGAAAGCAAAAAGGTGCCGTGTGAAATTACAAATATTGATCAAATCGGTGACACACAATGCAAAATCACAGTCAGATTCGACAAATCCCGCCACATCAAATTCATCAATCTGATGGAGGACATAGCTCAGGGACAGAGAATAGAGACTTTCCAGCTTTTAAACGGCTCAAACTGCGCTTACAGAGGCTTCACCGTTGGTCACAGAAAGATTTGTCCGCTTGATTTCACCTCCGACGGCTTCACGCTTTTCGTCACCTCTGCAAGAGACAGCGTAATAATGCGCGACATCTCTGCTTTTGAGGAATAATTAACTGATTTTAATAATAAAAAAATACCGCTCAGGGCTTATAAATCAAATTGATTCAAGCCGACAGAGCGGTATATTTTTGTGTTAATTTACTTTTTCAGTGAACCGTGTGCGAGACCGAGCATATCCTCGAGAGAATGTGTGCATTCCACGGCGTTGTTTTTCGCCTCGTCCTCGTTTTTTCCGTTAGCGAGGATGTAGAATTTGATTTTCGGCTCAGTGCCGGAGGGTCTTGCAACCACAACGCAGCCGTTTTCGGTTTTATAATACATTACGTTGGATTTCGGAAGACCGGTTCCGCTGATTTCACCCGTGATAACATTCTTTGATGTCTCTGCTTTGTAGTCACGGATGTTGACAACACGGCTTCCTGCGATTTTCTCCGGTTCTTCTGCACGGAGTTTATCCATAAGTCCCGCGATTTTTTCCTTACCGTCGAGACCTTCCATGTAAATTTCGGCAGAGTTTTCCATATAGAAGCCGTATTTATCATACAGTGATTCAATCGCGTCAATCAGAGTCATGCCCTTGAGAGAGTAATAAGCCGCCATTTCGCAGATGAGCATAGACGCGACAACGCCGTCCTTGTCCCTCGAGTACGAGCCCTTCATGTAGCCGTAGCTTTCTTCATATCCGAGCAGGAATGTGCCTTCATTCTTAGCCTCATGCTCGCCTATAACCTCAGCAATAAACTTGAAGCCTGTCAGAACGTTGTAGAGTTCTACATTGTGTACTTCACAGATTTTTGTCGCCATTTCGCTGGTTACAATTGTCTTTATAGCGTAACCGTCGGCGGGCATTTTCTTCTGTTCCTCGAGCGCGCAAAAAATGTAGTCGAGGAGAAGCGAGCCCATCTGATTTCCGGTGATGCACTTGAATTCGCCGTTTTTGTCGCGGGCCATAACGCCTACACGGTCGCAGTCGGGGTCGTTAGCGATGATGAGATCGGATTTTACCTCAGACGCAACCTTTATGCCCTCAGCAAACGCCGCGGGGTATTCGGGATTCGGCTTTGCAAGTCCGGGGAAATCTCCGTTCGGTGTCATCTGGCACTCAACAGTGGAGAGATGCCTGATTCCGATTCTGCGGAGTACCTCGGGGACGATTCTGTATCCTGCGCCGCAGAGAGGAGTATATACAACCTGCAGATTATCCGCCGCTCGTTCAATCACATCGGGATAAACCTGCTCGGCGATGACGTTTTTCATGAATATTTCATCAAATTCCGCTCCGACCATAGTGATCAGGCTGTCGTCGGCTTTGTCGCGTGTCGGAACGCCTTCAAAGATATCTGACGCGCGGATGTACGATGATACATAGTCCGCCATCTGTGAAGTGGGCTGAGCACCATCCTCCCAGTATAGCTTATATCCGTTGTATGCGGAAGGATTGTGGGAAGCCGTGATGTTTATACCGGCGATGCATCCGAAATAACGAACGCCGGCGGAAAGCATTGGAGTGGGACGCAGCTCGTCAAAAAGATAGCATCTGATTCCGTGGGCAGTGAGAACCTCGGCGCAGCGCCTTGCAAACAGCTGGGAATTGTTTCTGCTGTCATAGCCGAGCATTACTCCGCGTTTTTTAGCGTCCTCGCCGATGGATTCAATAACCCGTGCGACGCCTTCGGTTGACTGAGCGACGGTGTAGATGTTCATCATGCCGCAGCCCGCACCCATCTTGGAGCGAAGTCCGCCTGTACCGAATTCCATATACGAGCCGAAACGCATTTCAATTTCTTCGTCGTTTCCCTCGATAGCTTTGAGTTCAGCTTTTGTTTCATCGTCCACCTTGTCGGAATTCATCCATTCAAGGTATCTTTCTCTGTAGTCTTCCATAAGCAGATCCTTTCGTATTTTTGTTGCAAGCTTTTTTATAATTATATTATATCATAGCTTCCGAGAATATTGTATCTGAATTTTGAGCCTTCCAGGTAAAGTACAACAGCGTTTATTTCCGATGAGGCAATATCCAGCTGCAATATCAGCCCGTTTCTGTCGTCCGAGTATTCGAGCGGATATGAGTTCAGCATGACAACCTCCGCTCCGAGTATTTCCAGTGAAGAAACCAGTCTGCCGCAGCTGTTGTTATCCGTCAGAACCACAGAGATATCCAAATACTTAGCAGTCAGCTTTTGCGGCAGATTTTTCGACAGAAGCGCATATCTCATTACGGACTCGTCAGCCATTTTTATATCGCACACGGATATAATTCTTAGGTCGTATTTTAAAATCAGCCGATAAAACGACATCAGCATACCGTCGCGCGAGTTATATATGGGAAGCAGAGCATGAGAACAGCGTCCATAGTAAACTTCTTCACATACTTCGCGGAATTCCGTAAAATATATCGCCGCAATAAAGCTGAAGTTCTGTGAAAACCTGCTGTACGCTTTGTCGGAAAAAGTATTTTGCAGATATGCTATTTTCGGAATATATTCGTCTTCATCCTCAGACTCAAAAAATTTTATCGGTAACTCGGAGGCAAATTCGCGGCAGAAAAACGCAAATTCAAACGAGGTGCCGGCTTCAATATTATTGCCGTTTATCTCATAAAATAGCCTTACAGCATCATCACAATCTGCGGGCAGGGTATTTTTTTCGCGGAACAGAGCTGCCGCATCGCGGTAAGTTGAATTCAGAATTACACGCGCTGAGTTGTTTTTTCGCCTGACAAAATCAATGTTTTCCCTGAATATGTTTTCACCTGAGGCTTCGTTCATCAGAGCTTACCGAGAATATCGTAGCTGTCAGACAGGAATGAAAGGAGCTCGTCCGATGTCAGCTGTCTTTGTGAAAGGGAAGAGAGCATATAAATCTGACGCGCTATGGTTTCAGCCTCATCATTGCTGCCGCTTTCAACGAGAGAGGAGAGTTTTCCGATAAGAGGAGATGCGGTATTCAGTATGAGAGTCTGCTCAAGCGGCATATCAGCGCCCATTTTATACAGCTTCATCATATCGTTCATGCGGCGGCTTTCCTCGGACAGGTTGAGTATAGCCGGTGTGCCTTCGTCCTTGAGTCGGTCAAACGATACTGTGGTGTGTTCTCCGGCTATTTTTTTGAACAGCTCGGCTACAGCGGGAATTTCTGTTTTGTCACCGTCAGCCTTCAGTACATCTGCGACTTCTGAGTCTATTCTGATGAATTTCACGCCTTCGCGGTTTGTTTCAATGGTGTTGATGAACTGAGTGTCGATAACTTTGTCGAGAAGCACGACCTCAATGCCTTCATCTTTGAACATCTTTATGTATTTCGACTGTGCGGTTACGTCGGAGGCATAATAAATCTTGTTTTCATGCTTTTCCTTGGCAGCTTCAAGATATTCATCGACCGTTCTGAATTCGCCGTCGGTTGTCTCAAATAAAATGCTCGGAGAAACCTTGTCATAGAATTTGTGGTCTCTCATGCAGCCATATTCTACAAACGTCTTCAAATCGCGCCAGATTGACTCGTAGTTCTTGCGGTCGTTCTGGAACATCGAATTTAGCTTATCAGCGACTTTTTTGACTATGTGAGCCGAAATCTTAGCCACATATCCGCTGTTCTGCAGATAGCTGCGTGAAACGTTCAAGGGGAGCTCAGGGCAGTCAAGCACGCCTTTGAGCATGAGAAGGTACTCGGGAATGACTTCTTTTATGTTGTCCGCCACGAAAACCTGATTGTAGTAAAGCTTTACCTGACCTTCAAGGCTTTCAAATTCGCTTCCGATGCGCGGGAAATAGAGAATACCCTTGAAATTGAGCGGGTAATCGGCTTTGAGATGGATATGGAAGAGCGGTTCTTTCCAATCGTTGAACACATTGCGATAAAAATTCTTATACTCCTCGTCTGTGCAGTCGGATGGATTCTTCTGCCACAGCGGATGAATGTCGTTTATCGGCTTTACTTCATGCTTGTGCCCGTCCGAACATTCTTCACATTCATCACATTCGTGTTCATCGTGTTCTTCCGCCTTGCCATCATCGAAGTAAATTTCCTCGGGCATGAATGCACAGTATTTGTTCAAAACCTCGCGCAGCTTGTATTCGGAGAGGAACTCTTTTCCTTCTTCGTTGATGTGCATGATTACAGCCGTGCCGAACTGTCCGACAAGCTCCTCAGCCTCATCCCTGTCAAAATCTGTCGTGAATTCATAATTTCCTTCGTCGGTGCAGCTCCATTTGATGTAGTCCGTGCCGGTATAGGAACGCGTAATGACGTCAACTGTGTCACTGACCATGAATGACGAATAGAATCCGAGACCGAAGTGACCGATGATGCCGTTGTCGGAGGCGTTCTCACCCTCGTATTTCTGGATAAAGTCAAGCGCACCGGAGAGAGCTATCTGACAGATGTATTTCTTCAGTTCCTCTTCGGTCATACCTATTCCTGTGTCGGTTACGGTGATTGTGGATGCATCCTTGTCGAGAATTACTCTGATTTTCGCGCCTGTCAGGTCAACATCAGCCTCACCGAGAGAGTTGAGACGTCTCAGCTTTGTGATGGCGTCGCAGGCATTGGAGACGATTTCACGGACAAAAATTTCCTTTTCCGAATAAAGCCATTTTTTGATTATGGGGAATATATGCTCGAGCTCGATAGATATTCCGCCACGCTCAGTGTTTTCAGACATTTTATATAACCTCTTTTATAACATATATTTTTGAGGCAAAATTACCTCACTTTCCATTATATCACAAATGAACTGTTATGTCAATAATTGTAACAAAACATATAGCAATTAGTACCAAATCATTCACATTTTTTGCGTTCTTGCGCTGTGAAATGTGATTATCATTATAAATCCGACAACATACAAAACTCACGTCGGATGAAAAATAAAAGTCGGGTCGCCCCAACTCTTATTATTATAAAAAATCCCCAAGCCCGCCCATAACAGACGCCGATGCGGTGGTAAAAAATGTGATGCTCGAAAAAATGTGCAAATGTAAGGAGTGCTGAGAAAAACAGTAAGAACGGGAGTCGAACCCGACGCGTACTCTTTTGCGCTGCCTATATAATCATGTTTTAAAAACATAAATTTGCATCCGCTCGCCTGTATTAACCAAAATATTATTCAATCAAATCAGTTGTCCAGTTGATGCCCTGTATTTTAGTGTCGATCTCGCGCAGCTGTTTTGATATGCTGTCGACATTTTTCTGGATCTCAGAAACCGAGACAGTGCTTTTTATAACAATTTCCGAGCCGCGGTTTCTCATGGATTTCGAGCTTGCGACGTTCAGAAAGTTCCTGAGAATCTCCGCTTTTTTAGACAGAGCATCGCGCAGGGAGAGCATCTCGGTAACGCTCATTCCGTCGACTTCGGTTTTTGCGTTGGTCAGATTTATCAGCGCAACAAGCTCACACAGCCGTCTCACAAGCCTGTCAAGCTCAGCGAGAAGCTCACTGGGCTCTTCTGCCGGCTTTTCACCGTCCTGTACGAGAGCATTGTTCTGGAGTCTGCCGGAGAGCTGAGAAATCCGTTTCTGAATATCCGCCCTCTCGATAAGTGCTTCAGCTATTTTCATTATATAACCTCAAATCAATTGCTCTGCGGTGTGTAGTTTTCGCCCGATTCGATGTTGAGCCAGACAAATTCGCCGTCATACAGCATAGCCGAATGAGGGGTGGAATTCTTCGGAATCGAAACGGAACCGGGGTTCAAAAATCTCACGCCGTCTTTTGTAAAATCGTGCGGAATGTGCGTGTGACCGGTCAGATAAACGTCGCCTTCGGTCATCTTAGGTTCGGTTCTGTGGCCGTGTGATAGGTAAATCGTGCGCTGTCCGTCGAAAATTACACCGTAATCCGATGTGACGGTAAAGTCGAGCATCAGGCTGTCAACCTCCGCTTCACAGTTTCCGCGAACCGCGATAATCTTTGAAGCATACGAATTCAGCATTGCCGCGACTTCCTTTGGGGCATAATCCTTCGGCAAATCATTTCTCGGGCCGTGGTACAGAATGTCTCCGAGAAGCACGAGCTTTTCCGCTCCCGATTCCCCGAACCTTTCAAGCATCAGCTTTGTGAAATAAGATGAGCCGTGCAGGTCGGATGCGATAAATAATTTCATAAACAAATTAACCTAAATTGAATTTTTTGATTTTCTCTCTGAGGAATTCTACTGCAAGCGCGATGTCACGTTCGGGTGAGTCTCCTACTTCGCGCTCGATTGTGAGGAAGCCGTTGAAGCCTGTCGCAGCGAGAGCAGGGAGGTATGTGTCGAAGTTGACGTCTCCTTCGCC
>JBJFHS010000039.1:0-21833 GCA_051893885.1 Eubacteriales bacterium | reverse complement strand
GATTCCGAAAACATACATAGACGGCGACGAGAGGGTCAGCTCGGCTCTCAGGGAATACGGCTCATATCCCGACAAGGAGAGCTGGAACACCAAAGGCGACCTCAATTTCCAGCAGAGCTGCTGTCAGTTCAACTATAAAATAGCTCCGCTGACCGGCCTGAAATTCCGCGGCGTTATCTGGTATCAGGGCGAAAACGAGTGCTGGAGCGAATTTTCCCACAAAATTTACGCCGACTATCTGCGGCTTTATCATAGGGCATACCGCGAGATGTTCGCCGCAGACGAAAAATTCATGATGCTCTCAACCTTAATCTACCCGTGGGCGTACACCGGGGACTCTGACTGCTCCCTCGGCCACCTCAACTCCGCCTTTGTTGAGACCGCCGTCGAGAGCCCGGACAAGTTTGCGTTCGTTCCGATAGGGGATCTCGAGCCGGTCTGGTCGTACCACCGCGGAAACCACCCCATTCACCCAACGCACAAATACGAGATCGGACGCCGTCTCGCGAGACTTGCAATCGGAAACGTGTACGGCGGAGACGCGCAGAAATCACCGGCATACCTCACTGAGTGGCACGCAGACGGAAACAAAATGACGCTGAAATTCGCATCTGTCGGAAGCGGGCTGTATGTGGGGGACAAAAACCCGAAGAGGCGCGCTCACTGTCTATACGCCGCAGGGGAGGACAATCTCTATCTGCCGGCTGAGTACAGAATTGTCTCCGAGGACACTTTAGAGGTGTGGTGCGACGGCATTGACGAGATCAAAAACGTCTGCTACGCGTTCCAGTCACTTGATGTAAAGTGCAACATTTTCGCGGGAGAATACCCCGTTGCGCCGTTCGCCACCGACATGAAGACGCTTCTCACAATCGAGACTCACCGCTGGTACGATTCCTCCGAGTCACTCTGCTGGACGAACCATATCCACGGCGATGTCCTCGATATGTTCTACCACCCGATGTGGAAGCCGCTCGAAAACTCCGAGGTCTGCCACGACACGGCGTTCTGCTTTGACACAACCGCAAGTGTGCGCGTCTGCTCGGACGAAAAAACCTTCGGCTGCTATCTCTCCTCCTCACCGTACAACAGGCTCGATTTATTCAATTACACTGCCCTCGAAGCGGATTTCTACAACGCCGGCAAAACCGCTCCCTCACTCAAACTCATCTCCGAAAACGGCGCAGAAACCGTCATCCCGTTTGTGAAAATCGGCGGTGAACGCGAAGGTTGGGCGAGATATTCCGCTTCCCTCAAGGGCATTCCCGCCGGATACACCAAAAAAATGATTTTCACCTTCGAGGACGAAAAGAACGACTACCATTTTGTAAATATCGAAAGAGTCCGTCTGATAACAAAGTGAAATAATTGTTGGGTGAATCGGACGCGCCCGAATTAAACAGGCAAAGAAAAAAACTGACATCTGAATTTTTACGGATGCCAGTTTTGTTTTTGGTATTCTGCGATTAATTGTCGGGTTTTTCCGATGAATTTTCAGGCGGATCATCCTGTATTTTGTCGAAATCCTTTTTCCGGCGCCTTACGCAGTCTGTCAGAAGGTATTCTATCTGACCGTTGAGCGAGCGAAAATCGTCCTCGGCCCACTTCATCAGCTCGTCGTACAGTGATTTTGACAGCCTGAGAGGTATCTGCTTTTTTTCCTTGTCAGCCATATTTTAGTATATTGTTCCGGTGTTGACGATGGGCTGCGCGCTCTGGTTGCCGCAGAGAACAACGAGCAGGTTTGAGACCATCTGGGCCTTTCTTTCGTCATCAAGTTCGCAGATACCGTCGGTTCTGATTTTGTCAAGCGCCATCTGAACCATGCCGACCGCGCCGTCGACTATCATCTTTCTCGCGTCGATTATTGCGGACGCCTGCTGTCTCTGGAGCATTACCGCCGCGATTTCGGGTGCGTATGCGAGGTATGTGATTCGCGCTTCGATTACCTCAAGTCCGGCAAACGCCACCTTTTCGTCGATTTTTTCGCGGATCCTGTCAGCCACGATTTCGCTTGAGCCTCTGAGGCTTCCCTCGTCCGCTACACCGTCTCCCGTTGTGTCGATGTTCGGCGCGACGTCGTAGGGATAAATGCGGACTATCTCGCGGAGCGCGCTGTCACACTGGAGCGAAAGGTATTCCTTGTAGTTGTCGACGTTGAAAACCGCCTTTGCCGTGTCGACGACCCTCCACATGACCGCGATTCCAATCTCGATCGGGTTTCCGAGGCAGTCGTTGATTTTCTGGCGGTTGTTGTTGAGTGTCATGACCTTGAGCGAAATTTTGTTGTTCGCAAATTCAGCCTGCGACGAGCCGATGTTCACCTGACCCGTGGGGAGATTTATGTGCGGACCGCTGCTTGATACGTCGCCGCTCTGATTGAGTTTGGTCTTCGCCGCAGGGTTCACTGCCGTGCAGAACGGATTTACAAAGTAGAAGCCTTCCTCTTTAACCGTGCCTATGTATCTGCCGAACAGCGTGAGCACAATCGCCTCGTTGGGACGGATAACCTTGAGACCGAGCCACCATATCCATCCGACGCACGCGTAAATCGTAAATACAACGAACAGCGCGATGCACACACCCGAGCCGCTGTCTATTCCCATAGCCGTCAGAATTATAGCGAAAATGTCGAGCACATAGCCGAGCACCGAGAGAATCAGCACCATCCATCCGTTTTTCGGCTTAAAAACTTTTTCTTTGATTGCGGAAACATCTTTCATTTGAATACACCTCCGATGACAGATATAAATTTGATATCAATTTAATATCACGATATGATTATACCATATATCCCCTGCCCTGTCAATGGCGGAAAATGTTTTTTAATCATGCTTTAATCTGAATTTTTTAAAAAATCAGGTACCTTATCTATTGACAATTTCAGCGGAATGTGGTAAACTAAGAACAATCAGGTACCTTAATAAATTCAACGAAGAAGGAAGTGAACAAATGACACTCGAAGAAGAAATCGTCGGGATGCTGCGGAAGCTGAACGCAATGTCGCGCAGAGGTAAAAATCCGCCGGATATGCCGCCGCCACCTCCCGATGAAAACGGAAATCCTCCGCCTCCGCCACCGCCGCCTGAACACGCGAGAGAACACGGCAGAGGCAGGATTATGAGTCTTCTGAGCGACGAGGGCGAGATGAACCAGTGCCAGCTTGCCGCAAGACTCGATATCCGGCCGCAGTCACTCTCCGAGCTTCTTTGCAAAATGGAGTGCGACGGTGTGATTTCGCGCAGGCAGAGCGAGGAAGACAAAAGGCAGACATTGGTTTCGCTGACGGACGAGGGGCGCGAAAGGCTCGGGATATTCCGGAAGGCACACCGTGAGCACGCCGCCGAATTTCTCTCGCCGCTGAGTGAGGAGGAAAAAATCACTCTCGCCGCGCTGCTGAAAAAACTGACAGAATCAAAACACGATTAACGGAGGTAATTTATGGGACCGGGCGGACCTTTTATGGGCAGAAGAGAAAAAATGATCGAACAGCTGAAGGAGCCGAAACCTCAGTCGATCAGGGAAGTTCCCTCTTACATTTACAGAGTAGTCACAAAATTTATTCACAGACTCTTTTACATATTCAAAATCGTATGGGACACAAAGCCGTGGATTCTGTTCTTCATGGTGTTCATGGCGGTCTGGAACGGCGCGACTCCCGTAATCAGCGCTTACATCGGAAAAGAGCTGCTCAACTCGCTCGCATCGGCATACACGGCGGCGGTCAGCGGAATGGAAAGTCAGTTCGACGCTGTAATAGTGCTGCTCATCATACGGTTTTCGTTCAACTTTATCACCGGACTTGTGAGCCGCATCTCGAACATCCTCAACAATATCGCGAGCGAGCTTGTCGTAAACCATGTAAATCTGAAAATCATGTACAAGGCGCGCGAAGTCGACCTCGCCAGCTTCGATCTGCCGGAATTCTACGAGAAATTCGAGAACGCTAAGCGTGAAGCCGGCAACCGACCGATTCAGATACTCAACAACAACTTCACCATCATCAGCACTATTATCAGCATGGTATCGTTTATCGTGATTCTCGGCGCGGTAAGCCCGTTTGCCCCGCTGATCATAGTCGCGATGAGCATACCGACGGCTATAATCAACTTCACGTACAGAAAAAAGAACTTCTGGTACGTCCGCCGTCACTCAAAGGACAGACGTCAGATGACCCACTACTCCGATCTGATGACAAACAAGGACATGGTCAAGGAGGTTCGCCTGTTCGGTCTGTCGGACTTGTTCATCGGGCGGTATCAGGAGACATTCCTGCGGTATTTCAACGGTCTGAAAAAGCTGTTCGTCGGCGAAGGTATGTGGAATATCGGAATGACGCTTGTAACTACGGCTGTGAACTGCGGACTGTTTCTGTTCATAGCAAAGGGCGTTGCTGAGGGACGGTACGAGGTCGGCGACTATTCGCTTTACACCGGCGCGCTCTCCTCGATTGCAAGCGGAATCAGCACGATAATCTCAACAACCGCGTCGATTTACGAGGGAACGCTGTTCATCGACAACCTCATCGCCTTCATGAACGAAAAGCGCGAGATTGTCCCCAGCCTTCCCGAGCCGCGCAAGGTCGAACACCACACCGGCCACACCATCGTTTTCGACGACGTCTCCTTCTCCTACCCCGGAACCGAGCGCCGCGTGATAAACCACGTCAGCTTCACATTGAATCCCGGCGACACCTGCGTTCTTGTCGGTCTGAACGGTGCGGGAAAGACTACGCTTATAAAGCTCCTGACGCGCCTTTACGACCCAACCGAGGGCAGAATCCTGCTCGACGGCCACGACATCAAAGAATATGACACCGAGGACCTCTACTCGATGTTCGGCATAATTTTCCAGGACTTCGGCAAATATGCGGTCAGCGTCAAGGAAAACATTCGGTTCGGTCAGATTGAGCGCGAGCCTGACGAAGATGAAATAGTGAACGCGGCAAAGCAGTCCTCCGCAGACGGATTTATCGAAAATCTGCCCGACAAGTACGATACGCCGCTCATGCGTTATTTCGAGGACAACGGAATTGAGCTCTCCATCGGTCAGTGGCAGAAGCTCTCGATTGCCCGCGCTTTCTACAGCGACTCCGACGTGATAATCCTCGACGAGCCGACCGCAAGCCTTGACGCCATCGCCGAACAGGAGATTTACAACCAGTTCGACAAGCTGAGAAAGGACAAAACCACCATTTTCGTCTCGCACAGGCTTTCTTCGGCAACTGTCGCGAATAAAATTATCGTGCTCGAAAACGGCTCCGTTGTTGAAATCGGCAACCACTCCGAGCTGATGAAAAAACGCGGCGTGTACTACGACCTGTTCACGACGCAGGCAAAGAGGTACATCACGCCGATAGACGGAATGTCAGCCGAAGAATTCATCGTCGGTTCAATGGAGGCCGAAAACAGGCAAATGCCTAAATTCGCTCACGACCGACCCGAAAGACCCGACAGACTTCCGCCCGATATAAACGGAAAACCGCCTCGAAAGCCGGACGGAATGAAGCTGCCGAAATAATCTTCATATAAATAAAAAAATAGCGCAGGGCAACTATAGTTCTGCGTTATTTTTTGTGTGAATTGGGGGACGTGACGCATCCCAAACCATCGCACTCACATCAGCGGCGGGTCGATTTTGTCGAAGGCGTCGAGGAGCGCGGATTCCCTTGTGGGATATGAGGGCGAGAATTCTCCGCGGAATGCGGTTTTGTAAAATCCCGGCTTGAATTTGTCTTTTATCAGAGTGATGATTTCTCCCTTGTATTTGACGTATTCGTTACCGCTTTTGCTCCGCTTCATCTTGGTTGAAAGAAAGGTCTCGCGGCGGCTCAGGCGGTTTTTGAATGCGTTTTCTCTCTCACGGGCAGCCTCGGGATTTCCCTCCATCCGACCCGCACAGACGCATCCCGCACCGATTTTCCGCGGATATGACGGGTGCTCCATCACGTGAACGTAGCGTATTATCTGGTATCCGCACATTCGGCAAATGCCTAACGGCGCTCCGAGGTCGATTATGTTGACGCACTTCCACCCCTCGTGAGGCACGTCGCTGCGTTTCCACAGGTTTTCCTCTCCCTCGTCGACCTCCCTGAGCCATTCCGCGTTGCGGTATTTTTCCGGCAGCTCGGATTTGTCGGGCTTTTCCGGCGGCAGCTCCATCGAAATCTGGTTTTCAAGCTCGTTTCTGGGCTTTTTCTTGCCATCCGATTTTTGCTCCGGCTTTGTTTCAGGCTCTGCTTTGCTTTCTTCTCCGGCATCCGCGTCAGTCTCATTCCGCTCAGATTCCGGCTCGGGTATGTCGGCATTATCTTCGATTTTATCTTCCAAAACTTCATTTTCGGCAATTGCCTTTTTTGATTCGGTCGAGCCGTTTCTCGCTTCTTCGAGAGCTTTTTCCCTGAGTGCGGCGATGTTTTTCCATTTGTCAAAGTCGTAATCCATTCCGACCGGCTTTGTGTCGCCCGTTTTGTCGAATTTAATGTTGTAAACGCCGCGCTTTTCGTCTATTTCCTCGATAATTCCGCGGCCGAATACCGGGTGAGCGACCTCATCTCCGACATGCAGGGATCTGACTTCGCGTTTTTCGCTGTTTTCCGCTTCAATTTTGCCCGAAAGCTCCTTCGGTATCACTCCGATTCGGGTGTAATTTTCCTCTCCGATTTCATAAATGAAGCGCGACGGCTGTTTTTTGTGTGTCCCGCGAGAGCCTTCCGCCGAATTTCCCTCGGATTCCGTGAGGTACAGCCGCTTCATTGCCCTTGTGAGCGCGACAAAACAGAGTCTCCTCTCCTCCTCAAGTCCGGCTTCCTTCCGCTCCTCAAGAGTTCTTCCTGATGGGAAAATTCCGTCGGTGAAGCCGCAGACGAAGCACACGGGAAACTCAAGTCCCTTTGAGGCGTGGATCGTCATCAGCTTTACTTTATCGCGCTTTTCCTCGTCGTCGTCGCTCTGTGCCCTGAGGGATAAATCGCTTAGAAATTCTTCGAGCGTATACTCCTCACCGCGCGACCGCTCCTCCTCGACTGCGCTGCGTTTGAATTCCGCGAGGTTGTCAAGGCGTTCCATGCTCCCGTTTTCACGGATGTACCTCTCGTAGCCGGATTTCGACAGCACCTCCGAGATAATTTCGGCAATTGTCAAAGATTTGTATTTTGAGCGCAGCTCCTCCATCATGAGCACAAACGGGAGAACCGCCGACTTTCTGAACTCGGGCAGGTCGATATATTTCAGCAGCGTCTCGTAATACGAAAGCCCGTCATTTTCGGCAAGTGCCTTTAATTTTGCCATCTTCACCTTGCCGAACATTCGCTTCGGTGTGTTGATTATCCGCTCGAAGGCCGCGTCGTCGTTGTACGCTATCAGCTTCAGATAAGCCACGGAGTCGCGGATTTCCATTCTGTCGTAGAATTTCAGGCTCCCGAACAGCTCGTACGGTATTCCGGCGGAGGACAGTGCCTGTTCGGCAAAACGTGAAAGAAAGCCGGAGCGGTACAGTATTGCGATATCGCGGTAGTTCACGCCCTCATTTTTAACAAGGCGCTTGATTTCCCCGGCAATCCACTTCCCCTCCTCCTTTTCGCTCTTTGAGTGGAGGTGAATCACATCATCTCCCGCGTCTCCGACCGTATAGAGGTCCTTCGGGATGCGGTTTTTGTTTTTGGCGATGAGGGTGTTCGCGCACTTCAGTATTTTCGGCGTGGAGCGGTAATTCCGGTTGAGCATGATTGTCTCGCAGCCCGGGAAGGTTTTGTCGAAATCCACGAGGATTGCCATGTCCGCGCCGCGCCACTCGTAAATATTCTGGTCGGGATCGCCGACGACAAAAAGGTTCCTGTGCTCCTGTGCGAGCATTGAAATCAGCCGCAGCTCACGCTTTGACGAGTCCTGAAATTCGTCGACCTGTATGTAGTGCAGCCGTTTTTGCCATTTGCCTAAAACCTCGGGATAGGATTTGAACAGGGCAAATGTAAAAGACACGAGGTCGTCGAAGTCGAGTCCGAACACGTTTTTTTCGCGCGCCATGTACATCCTTATGATGTTGTCATCGCTCGAGTCGCCGTCTATAACCCCGAATTCGCCGGAGACGAACATTGAGACATAGTCCTCCCCGACCTTTTTTTCGTGTATTTTGTCGAGGATGTTTTCAAAGCTCGCGCGGTCCAGCTTGATTTCCAGCTCGGTGTAGATCTCCTCGAGGATTTTTTTCTGATCCGCCTCATCAAGAATCGTGAAGTTCTGCGGGTAGAACAGCTTTCCGATGTCCTCCCTCAGCACCCTGACGCAGAACCCGTGGTAGGTCGTTATCAGCGAGGTGTCGTATCCGTCGCCGACAAGTGAGCGTACGCGGCGCTTCATTTCTCCCGCTGCTTTGTTTGTAAACGTGACGCAAAGTATATTTCCCGGGTGAATTCCCGCAGCCTCGACGAGATAGGCATAGCGGTGAGTCAGGGTTTTGGTTTTCCCCGAGCCCGCTCCCGCGATGATTCTGACATATCCCTCTGTGGCAGTCACGGCTTCTATCTGTTTGTCGTTCAGCTTATCGAAAATATTTTCCATCTCCGCGCCGCTCCTATCAATATAAAAATCAATAAAACGAATAAATCCGGTAATATTATAGCTTATTTCAGGGCGGATTTCAATACAGAATTTCTATAAAATCAAACGCGCGTTTGTTTCAGGTCGAATTTGTTTACGAAGCTGAAATGTTTTTCGAGGAATGCGCTGATTTTTCCGATAAGAGTTCCGTTCACCGCCGCGCAGATGAGTGTTCCGAGCTTTACGCCCTCAAAATGCCACATTCCGAAGAAGCAGAATGACATTACAACCGCAGCCGCACAGCTTATCAGGTCGTAAAAGGTTTTGAAAACGCTTATTTTTACGCCGAATTTTTTTGAAACCTCGCTGACAAACAATTCATACGCCTCCGGTGGGATATATGTGTGGAACATGAGCGAAACCCCGAGCGCGCACAAAAGCATTCCGACAATGTAATACGGCACGCGGTACATCATTCCCTCCGCCGGAAGAAGCGATGTCAGCAGCATACATCCGTCGAGAACAAAGCCGTATATCACCGCCGTGACGAAAGAAAAAAGATAAGTCAGGCGAAATCGGCGCAGTATCAAAGCCATTGCCGCAAGCAGAAGTGCCTGAAAGAGATATTCCGCCATTCCGAAGGTTACAAAGGGCAGGGTTTCGGACAGCTTCAGATAGAGCAGATAGGCAGGGGCGACAACCATTGAGACGCCGAAATCCGACTTTTCCATAAGCGAAACCCCCGCAGCTATCGCGATGAGCCCCGCTATGTATGACAGTTCGGTGTAAAAAATCCGTTTTTTCATGTGACATTTCACCTATTTTTATAAAAATAAAAACAGCTCCCGGCATTTGATTACAGAAACGCCGAAAGCTATGTACAATTATATATTTTCATCTGTGATATGTCAATATCTTTTTTCAAAAATCAGATATTTTTTCTATTTATACAAGATTTGCATTCGGCAAAATCATATATTTTGTTATATTTTTTTATGTGAATATATTGTTTTAAATTGAAAATTATGGTACTATATTATCAATTATGCTGGATTTCCCGTATAATAAAAAATATCCTGTTTTATATTTCAAAAATATCCCGCCAAGGAGACCAAAGCTCGGCGTCGGGTGCAAAAAATCATGTGAAAGCCCAACATGATTAAAAAATCTTTTGAAAGAAGGACAGGATATGAAGAAACACTTCTCAATCCGTCTGCTTTCACTTCTTCTCGTTTTCTCACTGTTTACAGGACTTCTCGTTCCCGTATCGGCAAATGAGAAAAACGTTGATCTGAAGTTTGAAAAAGTAGACGCTGCCGGTGTTTCGACAAAGGTTTCCGAATCAATTGTTGATGAAGAAGCAAAGGATGTCGAAACAAACGGCATTGAGTACGCAGACGATGATATCGTTCGTGTATCTATCGTACTTGAAGATGAGTCAACTGTCGAAAAGTTTAATTCTACCGATATTGCCGCAAATTCTTCCGCGATCTCTTACCGTGAAGATCTGAAGGCAGCTCAGGCAGAAATAACCAAAAAAATTGAAGCTGAACTCAACACAAATCTTGATGTGGCTTGGAATCTGACTCTTGCCGCTAACCTTATTTCGGCAAACGTCCGTTTCGGCCAGATCGAAGCCATCGAAAATATTGACGGCGTAAAGGAAGTCGTTATCGAAAACCGCTACGATCCCATGGTTGTAGATACCGATGAACCCGACGACCCCAACATGTCAACCTCTTCCGAGCAGATTGGTTCAAGCACTGCATGGGCCGCAGGCTACACCGGTGCCGGAAGCAGAATCGCGGTAATCGATACAGGTATTGATATCGATCACCAGTCATTCTCCGCATCAGGCTATGAATACTCTCTCGCATATCAGGCAGGGCTGAATGATATGACTGTTGAAGAGTACAAAGAAAGCCTTGATCTTCTTGATGCAGAAGAAATCGCTTCCGTTCTTGACCAGCTCAACATAGCAGGTCTGAAGGGTGCAAGCGCAGACGCTCTTTATCAGAACTCAAAGGTACCGTTCGCGTACAACTACATCGACGAAAACAATGATATTACTCATTTGAACGACACTAAAGGCGAACACGGTTCTCACGTTGAAGGTATCGCAGCTGCAAACGCTTTCATTCCCAACGATGACGGAACATTCTCAAGCGCACTTGATACAGTTTTTGTACAGGGTGTTGCTCCCGACGCACAGATCATCACCATGAAGGTGTTCGGTAAGGGCGGCGGTGCATATGACTCCGACTACATGGCTGCTATCGAAGACGCCATCATCCTCGGCGCTGACTCTGTAAACCTCTCGCTCGGTTCCGGCAACCCCGGTTTCAGCCGCAGCAAGACCTATGAAGAAGTAATGAATTCTCTCGCTGAAAACGGCACTGTTGTTACAATGTCGGCAGGTAACTCCTATAACTGGCCGCAATATGCAAATAACGGCACAGGTTACCTCTACAGCGACGACGTTTCACTGCAGACAGACGGTTCTCCGGGATCGTTCTCCAATGCTCTGGCTGTTGCTTCTGTCAATAACGACGGTGCTACAGGCAACTACTTCACAGTAGCAGGCAACAACGTATTCTACACCGAGACAAAATACACAAATGATCCTCTTACCACTCTTGCCGGCGAACAGGAATATGTATTCCTCAACGGTTACGGTGATGATTTTACAGGTATTGATGTAACAGGTAAGATCGTATTTGTATCCCGCGGCAGCATTTCCTTCTATCAGAAGGCTGAAAATGCTGTAAATGCGGGTGCAATCGCTACAATTATCTACAACAACACTACCGGCACAATCAGCATGGATCTGAGCAGCTACACAAAGACCGCTCCCTGCGTATCCATCACACAGGCTGATGGTAATATGATCAGAGAAAACTCAACTCCTTCCGAGGACGGCACATACTACACAGGTACAATGACTGTCACTTCGTCTCTCGGTTCGGTAAGCAATCACTCTGATTACTACACCATGAGCAGCTTCAGCTCCTGGGGTGTTCCCGGTTCTCTCGAACTCAAGCCCGAAATCACAGCTCCCGGCGGAAACATTTACTCCGTATACGGCGCTAACGGTGACACCGGTCTTAAAGAACACGATCAGTATGAACTGATGTCCGGTACATCCATGGCTGCTCCTCAGGTCACAGGTATGGCTGCTGTTCTTGCACAGTACATCCGTGAAAACGGCCTTGAAGAGAAGACAGGTCTGACACAGAGACAGCTTATCAACAGCTTGCTCATGTCCACCGCTGAACCCATTATGGAAGAAGAAAGCGGCTCGTTCTACTCCATTCTCACTCAGGGTGCAGGTCTTGCAAACGTAGGCAATGCTATCAACGCAGATTCCTACATTCTTGTTGACTCCAACCTCAGCGGAACAGCTTCCGACGGCAAGGTCAAGGCTGAACTCGGCGACGACCCCGACCGTACAGGCGAATACGAAGTCAAGTTCTCCGTAAACAACCTCACAGACGAAGCACAGGAATACACCTTCTCCACAGATGTCTTCACACAGGATATCTTCGGATACAACGGTGAAATTTATCTCGACACATGGACAGCTCCTATGGCGGCTAACGTTACATACACTGTAAATGGCGAGACATTCGTTCCTTCATCCGCTGCTGACTGCGACCTTGACGATGACGGTGACACTGACGCAGACGACGCTCAGATCATCATCAACTATGTCGCAGGCATCATCACAGAAATCGATCCCATCGCTGACCTCGACGGCGACAATGAAGTTACTTCATATGACGCATACCTCCTGCTCTCCGGCCTCAAGCTCGCAGCAGTTGAAGTTGAAGCTAACGGTTCGATCGATGTAACAGCAACAATCACTCTCACAGACGCAACCAAGGAATACCTTGACGCTTACTATGTAAACGGCGCGTATGTTGAAGCTTTCATCAATGTGGAAACCGCCAACACCGAAGACGGCGAGGTTCTCCCCGCTCACTCCATCCCTGTTCTCGGATTCTACGGCAACTGGTCTGACGCTTCAATGTATGACCAGCCTACATTACTCGAGAAGCTTTACGGTAACACAAGAGCATCTTATCTCGGTGTTGCTCAGACAAACTATCTCGCAGTACGTTATGCAGGCGACTCCAGCAACTACATTTACACAGGCAACCCGTACTTCATTGAAGCTGAATATCCGACAGAGCGCGCTGCCATCAGCTCCACTACAACGCTCTATCAGTATAAGCTCTCACTGATCCGTAACGCTGCAGGTATTGCTTACTTCGCAACCAACGCAGACAACGAAGTAATTTCTCTCAGCTCCGTTACCGAACAGGCTGCTTCCGCTTACTACTATGTAAACGGCAGCGCATGGCAGAACACATCTGCTTCTCTCACCATGAATCAGAAGGTTTCTGCTCTCGGTCTCAACGAAGGTGACAAGTTCACAGCCGGCATCGTTGCAATTCCCGAATATTACGAGACAGACGGCGCTCTCACACAGGATCAGGTTGCCGAGCTCATCGAATCCGATACTCTCGGCGACGGCGCTTACCTCTCCAGCACATTTACTGTCGACAACACCGCTCCTGAACTTCTTTCCGTACAGAAAGACCTTGTAACAGGCGCAGTTACAGTAATCGCACAGGATAACCAGTATGTTGCAGGCATCATGATCTACAAGGGAACAACCTCCAAGTTCCTTGACGGCGGTATTCCTTATCAGGAAAATCCCAACGAGGTCTGCGGCGGCACATTCACCAAGATCAACAATGACAACGGCGGCGAATATATCACAGTCGTTGTAGGTGACTATGCAGGCAACGAAGCCGCTTACAAGGTTTACTACGGCGGCACACCCGAAGATTACTCCAACAGAATGTTCGGCTTCACATCCTCCAATGTTCGCGGAAGCGGTCAGCGTTGGGTTGAAATCGATCCCGAACACGTTTACTACTACAGCGCAAGTGCTTACGAAGGTATGGACGACATGGAGGCAACAGACCTTGAGGTTTACGCTGCCGAATATGTTGACGGTTATGTATTCTTCGCAACAGACACTGCCCTTTATGCAGCTCCTCAGGGAGAATGGAACAGCTATCAG
The DNA here is from genome assembly GCA_051893885.1 of Eubacteriales bacterium. Classification (GTDB taxonomy): domain Bacteria; phylum Bacillota; class Clostridia; order Oscillospirales; family CAG-272; genus UMGS1696. The sequence continues at coordinate 8,204 of JBJFHS010000039.1, read as the reverse complement.
AAGGTTGCCACACTCTCCGATGAAGTCGGCATGATCAGGGATATGGCGTTCAACTATCAGAACAAGACTCTGTATGCTCTGAACGACAGCAACACTGTATACAGCATCGACGTTATTTCCGGCGATATGACAGAAGTAGCAGTTGTTACAGTTACCAACCCGTCCACTTCTGCTACTAATATAAATAAAGCTATTACCGCAATGACTATTGACGACGAAGGCAACTTCTACGCAGTAAACTACGGTACAAGCACAGTTGTATTCCTCTACAAGTGGACTCTCGCAGATGTAGTTGACGGCGCTGTGACTGTCGATCCTGTGAACAACACTGCTGCAGGCAGTCTCGCAACATCCGGTCTCTACAGCCAGAACTTCCAGTCCCTCGCATGGGATCACGACAACGATATCCTTTACTTCGGCGCAGGTTACGGTGCAAAGTCCAACTCCGACCTCGACAACGAGCTCTGGGTTATTGATGTAACTACCGCAAAAGCCGGACGTGCAAGCGATTATGCAGGCGGTTATTCCTCTGCTTATGTCGGAAGATTCCAGGCTCACGTTGTAGGTCTCTATGTAGTACCTTCTTCAAGCCAGACAATTCCTTCCGACAGCGACGTTTCAAGAGTTGAAATCAGCAAGAGCGAAGTCAACATCCTCAAGGGTGCTACACTGACTCTCACCGCTGACGTATACCCGTGGACAGTTGCTGACAAGACCGTAACATGGTCCACAAGCAACGAAAATGTTGTTACAGTTGAAAACGGCACAATCACCGGTGTCGATGTCGGTACAGCTACAGTAACAGCTACATCCAACTCCGATCCTACAGTTTCGGCATCCTGTGTTGTAACTGTTGAAAAGCTCGACAACATCAAGTTCAGCGGTCTTGTTTATGACGAGAACAGTGATACTCACTGGGCTGAATTTGAAACCGATGATCTTGAAAACTGGACAGCAGTAGCTGACGGTTCTTCCTACATCGCCGGTTCTATCCACGAAGAAGAAATCATTGTTCACGACGGCGCTACAATGTACGGTGTAGATCCCGATACATTTGAAACCACAGCTTACGGTTCAATCGCTTCCTCCTGGATCTGGTCCGACGCAGCAGAAAACCCGACTTCTGAGGACGGATACTTCGGAAGAATAATCGGTATCTGCAACAGCGGTACATTCCTTGAAATGATCAACCCCGCTGAAGGAAGTCTGAGCTACTGGAACCTTTCCACTGTATTTGCAGACGACCCGCTCGCAGCCATCACATACATCGGCTCCGGCACATATGACTATGTATATATCATCTGGGAATATCCTGACTGCCCCGCAAACTTCTTCTACGCAATGACCGAAAGCGGCAAGCTGTATAGATTCACCGTATTCACATACACTGACGGTGCATCTTACACAATGGCATACGAAGAAATCGGCGACACCGGCATCGATCTCACAGGCGTTGCTTCCGTAACAGGCGGTCAGTACGCTTCCATGATTTATGACGTTGAAACCGGATATCTCCTCATTTCTGCTTACATTGACGGCGATACCGCTCATCTCTACGCTGTATCTCCCGAGGATCTCATTCCTGCTGAAATCGGTACATTCGGCGCAGATATCTGGCCCGTTGTATCCCTCTATCAGTATGACAGAGCAACAGATCTTACTCTCAAGATCAATCCTACCGAAGCAGCAATCTATGTAGGCGATTCTGTAACAGTATCCGCTAAGGTTGTCCTCGGCACAACAAACGAACTCACATGGACAACAAGCGACTCTGACGTTGCAACAGTTGACAACGGCGTAATTACCGGTGTTGGCGAAGGTACTGCAACAATTACGGTAACCACAGTTGATGTAAACTCCACAGGCGAACACGTTTCCGCAACAGTTGCTGTAACCGTTAAACCTCTTACAGAAATTAACGCTGCTGTTAAGGCTCAGGTTACAGACGAAAACGGCACTGCATGGGTTAATATCGACCTCAACGATATGAGCACAACAATCGCTAAGTCTAACGCTACAGCTGTTACAGGCGGCGGTTACGGTGCAGATTATCTCTTCGCTTCCGATGTTGACCTCACCGGCGCATCCGGAAACGGAAACATCTACCGCATCAATCCTAATACATTCGTTGAAGAAGAAGGCAGCTCATGCTCCTCCAGCTACGCTCCTCTCGATGTAACGGATGCTCCCGCAACAACCTTCACATTCACCTCAGGCGAAAACACCTATACAGCAAATGCATTTGGTTATCCCTTCTACATTGCTAACGTAGGCGCTTCCCTCTTCCTCCTTGACTATGTTGAAGGCAACCTCACCGGCTGGAATACTCAGAACTATTATGATGACCTCGGCGCTGTTGCATATGTCGGCGACTATGCACAGACCACAGCAAGCTCATCATCAACCGGTGGTTATGACGCAGGCACTGTAGCTCACAATTACCTCGCTCTCGGCGCTGACGGTACTCTCTACCTGTTCAGAATCACTCCTAAGTATAATCCTGCAGCTGACGAAGGTAAAGAAGTCGGTTATGTTCTGAGCCGTGTTACATACGGCAGCATCGGCATGGAATTTGACGACAACACCGCACTTTCTATGGTTTATGTTGAACTCAGCGAAACCGAATACGGTCTCATCATTTCTGACGCTGCAGACGGCTCCATCTACTACGCAGACCTCTCCGGCGAAGAAATCACTTGCGGCAAGGTCGGCACTGTAGCTGGCGCTGAAAACATCACAGCTCTCTACAACGCAGTAGGTCTTGAACTGTTGAGTTCTGTCGGAACATCTGCAACCGCAGCAATCAGCTCCAAGTTTGACGCAGTTGAAACTGTTGCTGAACCCGCTGAATACCTGAATGCTAACGCTCCTGTTGTATTTGCAGCCGATGCTGCAGCATACGCTGTTGACGAAAAGGGTGCAGAAGTTGATGAAAGCGTTGTTGAAGCACAGACCGCTTCCTGCTCCGCAAATCTCGTTTCTGCTCCTGCAGGTTCTCTCAACGCAGCAGACGTAAATGCTGTCAAGACCGAAACCGCTGCAGACGACACTGTTGTAACAGTCATTATCAGCGAAGATGTTGATGTAACAAACGGCAAGTATGTTGTAACATATGACCCTGAAGTTCTCACCTACAAGAGTGCTGCTTCCTCTGCTGAGGTTAAGGCATTCAATGTGGACGCTGAGGCCGGCACTGTAACATTTGCATTTGCTTCCACCGAAGCTATTGCAGCCGGAACAACACTCGCTAAGATCGAATTCACTTACGAAGATTATGTTGACACCGAAATCACAATCACAACAGAAGAACGCAACGATGAACTCCCGCCCGTTGGTGAAGAAGACGTTGTAATCGATGTTGAAGCTGAATCCGGCGAACATGATTGGGTAGAAATCGATTCCGTTGAAGCTACCTGCACAGAAGACGGTTATGTAACCTACGAGTGCTCCAAGTGCGGCGAAACTTACACCGAAGTTATCAAGGCTCACGGACACGACTTTGTAACCGAAAAGGGTTATGCAGGCCTCTCACTCAACAAGGTTGTATGCTCACGCTGCGGTCTTGTTATCAGCGGCAACTCGCCTCTCCCGGTACTCAATCCCATTACAAGCCCCATCCTCAATCCTTCCAAGGGCAACAAACCCGTTGTCATTCCTAAGGATGAAGATGACGAAACAGTAACCGAACCCATCGAAGAAACCGTTCTTGAACCCGTTCACAAGGAACTTCCCTTCACTGACGTTTCCGCCGACGACTGGTTCTACACCGCTGTGGATTATCTCTACAACGAGGGCATCATGAACGGCACAAGCGATGACGAATTCTCTCCCGACAAGGAGCTCAACCGCGCTACCATCGTCACCATCCTTTACCGCATGGAAGGCGAACCCGAAGTAACAACAGAAGGCTCATTCTCTGACGTTCCCGCCGGCGAATGGTACTCCGATGCTGTTGAATGGGCTGTTTCCGTCGGTATCGTAAACGGTTACGAGGACGGCACATTCGCTCCCGCAAAGCCCGTAACACGTCAGGAGCTCTCCGCTTTCATCTACAGATACGCTCAGTACAAGGGTGTTACAATTTACGAGACCAACGTAAAACTCAGTGATACCGCTGTAGTATCCGATTGGGCAAGCGAAAGTGTAACATGGGCTGTTTCCGAAGGTCTCCTTGTTGACGGCGAAAACGTAAACGCTGCGGAATACGCAACACGCGCTGAAGTAGCTGCCGCCGTCTACACATACCTCACCAAGACCGCGAAGTAATTTCACTTCCCTGTCCTAATTAAAAAGAAAGAGTCGGATTTTATTACTCCGGCTCTTTTTTTGCTGTTTTACGGCGATGTTCGGTATATTATTTACAGAAAAAACTCATTATCCACTTGCGGAAATATGGTATTTTGTGGTATAATATAACATTATGAACAAAAGGAAACAGAAACTTCTCAGCATAACAGTTTCTCGGTAACAAAATTGGTAACGATCAAAGAGCTCGCCCGACAGTGCGGAGTATCAATTGCCACGGTATCGCGAGCCTTTACCCCGAACTCCGTAATTCGCCCCGACACGCGGGAAAAGATACTCAGAACCGCCGAAGAAATGGGCTACAGACCGAATCTGATGGCGCGCGGGCTAAAAAACGCTCGGACTCAGACCGTAGGAATTATAATTCCCTCAATCGACAACTATTTCTACCTCGACATACTCAAGTACATCGAGCTGTCGCTGCATTCACGCGGGTACAGGCTTCTCGTGAGCTTTCTCCAGTACGGAGTCTATGACGAAAAGGCTGCGCTCTCCACAATGCGGGATTCCCATGTTGACGCGCTTATTTTTTCGCCGCGGAACACCGACAACCGCGCTCTGGTCGAGGATATGCAAAAGGAAATGTTTGTCATGCAGCTTTTCACCGCGCCGTATGAGGAAATTTCAAGCCTTGTAATGGACGATGTGTACGGAGCCGAGCTTGGAACGTCACACCTGCTCTCTCTCGGGTGCAGAAAAATACTGTATGTGGGCGGCGACAACAGAGTTGAGGGGTATTACAGCGCGCTGAAAAAAGCCGGAATCGAGCCGGACGACGCCCTTGTTTCACTCGACTGGAGCATAACCTCCGATGCGGTCAGAGAAAAAATCGTCACGCTGAATCCGGACGCCGTGATGGCAGTTGCGAGACAGGCTGAAACCGCGTGGTGCGCAATCACTTCCCTTCGCAAAGAGAAAGGCATCGCGTGGGACATCCCTTTTATCGCATACGACGACGTAAACTGGGTCCGTATGTTCGATATCACCGCCGTCGCGCACCCTCTCGCTGAGATTGCGGATTTCGTGACGGATTCAATCGACTCATCGCAGAATTCCGACGAAAAATTCTTCTTCAGAAAAACAATAAAACCGTTCCTTATCCGCCGTTCGGTTTGATATAAAAAATAACGTGGTTCCGGCAGTGACTCAGGTCAAAAAATGTCGGACTCACGTTTATTTTTTCGCGAAAAGCTATTGACAAATGCCATTTAATCTGATAATATGTGAAATGCAAATATATGTAAACGTTTACATTAATAATAATTACGTTTTACGGAGGCAAACAATATGGAAAAAATTTTTTACAGGCCGCAGGTCGGTGTCACGGCTGACTTCATACCGTTTTACGACAACGGAAAATTTCATCTGTTCTACCTGAAGGATTTCCGCGACGGCGAAAAGTATGGCGAAGGAACACCGTGGTATCAGATTGCGACAGAGGATTTCATCAACTTTGAGGATTTAGGTGAGGCAATTCCGAGAGGAAAAGCGGACGAGCAGGATCTGTTCATCTTTACCGGCAGCGTAATCAAGGCTGAGGGCTGCTACCACATCTTCTACACCGCTCACAACCACCATATGGCGGAAAAAGGTATGCCGATGCAGGCGATAGCACACGCCGTCAGCGACGACCTGGTGCACTGGGAAAAGAAGCCGGAGGATATGTTCTACATCTCGTCGGACAAGTACGAAGTGAACGACTTCCGCGACCCGTTTGTATTCTACAACGAGGAAAAGGGTATGTATTCGATGTTGGTCGTCAGTCGCAGAAAAGGCAGCGGATACCCCGCCGGATTTACCGCAGAATACTGCTCAAAGGACCTCAAGACATGGACTGACTGCGGAGCTTTCTGGGAGCCGCATCAGTATCACACGCACGAGTGCCCCGATTTATTCCGCATAGGCGACTGGTGGTATCTGATTTACTCCGAATATTCCGACAGACGCCTGACCAGATATGTGATGTCCCGCTCTCTCAAAGGCCCGTGGCTTATCCCCGACGACGACGCGTTTGACGGAAGCGGTTTCTACGCTGCAAAGACTGCATCCGACGGAACCGACCGCTACATTTTCGGATGGATCGCGACAAAGTGGAACGAAGAAGACCGCGGCGGCTGGATGTGGGGCGGAAACCTCGGCGTACATCAGCTCGTTCAGAATCCCGACGGCACGCTGAGCTGCAAGATTCCCGAAACCATCAGAGCTCTCGGCACCAAAAAATCCGAAATCACCTCTCCCGTCAAGCTCTCCTGCATCGACGGAAAGGCTCAGGAACATCTCTTTGACGACGACGGCAAGGCTTACCGTCTCGACGCGAAAATCACATTCGACGAAAAAGTCCGCCAGTTCGGCATCTCCTTCTCCGGCTCGGCTGAGGACAAGCGCGGCTACAAGTACGAATTCTTCCCGAGGCGCGGCAAGGTCGAGTTCGCCTGCATTTATCCCCTCGACACCGGCCGTGACATGGACCGCCCCATTGAAACCACCCCCGGCACTCCCGTAAATATCTCCCTTATAGTCGACGGCAGCATCTGCGTGCTTTATGTGGACGACCGCGTGGCACTTTCATCGAGAATTTACCATCCCGCCGGACACGACATTTCTTTCTTTGCAGTCGGAGGAGATGCAGAAATCACCGAAGCTGTTCTGACAGAGCTGTAATGAAATCGCTGTACAGGCTCTGAAAAAAGAAAATGAGGTAAAAAAATATGAATCGCAGCAAAAGAACAAGAATAATTTCAGCATTATTGCTTTCGTCAATTGTCATGTCTGCCTTTGCCGGATGCGCTGCCGATACAACTGAAACAGAGAGCGAGTCGAAAGAGACTGCTGCAGTCGCTGACAGCGAATCCACACAGGAGAGCGAGAGTGAGACCGAAAACGAAATCCGCGACGACCTGCCCGAGCTCGATTACGCCGGAGCTGACGTCAACATTCTGAGCAGAGATTTTGAACGCTACAAAAACGAGCTCACTGTTGACGAGCTGACAGGTGACGTTGTAAACGACGCGGTGTATAACCGTAACCTCGGTGTGCAGAACCGCCTTAATATCAAAATCGCAAACGAAAAACTGGAGCCGGAAAACTCGCACGGCCCGATGGGAACAATCAAGAACATGATTACCGCGGGTGACGGCCACTACGACCTTTACGTGGGAAGTATGTTCACCGTAATTGCGGAATCGGTCAACGGATACTGGAAAAATCTCAGAGACGTTGAAAATCTCGACCTCACAAAGAGCTATTGGTCGCAGTATTTCATTGAAAAGGCTTCTGTCGGCGATGCGCTTTACACAGTCACCGGAGACCTTGCCTTCTCAATCATCCGTCTGATGAGCGTTACCATTTACAACCAGGAGCTCGCCGACAACTACGGAATCAAAGACCTGTACGATGTGGTAAACGAGGGCAAGTGGACTTATGACTACGAATACAATCTTGTAAAAGACATTTATCAGGACACAAACGGCGACGGCAAGCGCGGAAGTGAGGACTTCTACGGCCTTCTGACAAGTGATACATACTCTGTCGACGCATACACCAGCGCGTTTGACATGACAATTCTCGACAAGGACAGCGACAATTATCCCGCAATCAGCGTGGATATCGAGAAAAACTCTGCTATCCTTGAAAAAGTCAACCGCCTCCTTTGGGAGACAGACGGAGTTTTCGCACACACATTCTACGGAGCTGACGCCGAAATGGAAGACATCGCGCGTGATTTCTCCGAAGAAAAGTCGGTGTTTATGAGCACATGGCTGTTCAGCACCGAAACCCAGTATCTCCGCGAAATGCAGGCTGACTACGGCATTCTCCCCTACCCCAAGTACAACGAGGAACAGAGCGAATATTTCTCCTACTCAAACGACCAGTTCTCCGTGTTCGTAATCCCGAAGACG